>JAFAVZ010000364.1 GCA_019242175.1 Acidobacteriota bacterium | reverse complement strand
ATCGCCCGGCAGCCAGCAACGGTCTTTCGCAAACGGATACGTCGGCGCGGAGACGCGGCGCGGAAGCACGGAGCCGTGCAGCGCGGGCCAGTCGATGCGCGCGCCGGCGACCCACTGCGCGGCGATCGTCGCCAGCTCCTTCCGCTCGATGGCGGTCTTGACGAGCGCTTCATCCGTCGCGCCGTTCAGGGCGGTGGCGCGATGGCTACCGTCCGTTTGGCCGGCGAGGACTGCATCGAGTTTCTGCTGCAGCTCTTCGCGGCTCGATACGACGAGCGCGAGGCGCTCCGGCATCGAGTCGCGGCCGACCTGCAGCGTGTATGCGAGATCGGCGAGCTCGCCGGCGTACGTCGCAGAGAAGGAACGCAGCGACTGCGCGTAGCTCAGCAGACGCTCTTCGTTCTTCGCGGAGAGGACGATCACCTGCGGGGCGTTCGCGACGGCGGCAGCGCGCGGGAGCGGGACGTACTCTTCGAGGACGGCGTGCGCGTTCGCGCCGCCGAATCCGAACGAGCTGACGCCCGCGCGGCGAGGAAGCGCGGCGCCGTCCTCCCCTTGCATCGCCTGCCATGGCGTCAATTTGTCGACGATGTAGAACGGCGTGCCGTCGAGCTTGATGTACGGGTTGAGCTGGTTGAAGTGCACGTTCGGCGGCACTTCGCCGTGCTTCAGCGCGAGCAGGACTTTCACCACGCCGGCGATGCCGGCCGCGGTCTCGAGATGGCCGATGTTCGTCTTGATCGTGCCGAGGCCGCAGTGCGGGGCGGCGAGCGATTTGCCGCGGCGCGCGTACAGCTCGGAGAACGCCTTGCTCAGCGCCTGGATCTCGATGGGATCGCCGAGGCTCGTGCCGGTGCCGTGGCATTCGATGTATCCGACGGTGGCCGGATCGACCTCGGCCTTCTCGTACGCCTCGATGAGCAGCGCGGCCTGCGCGGCGGAGTTCGGGGCGATCATCGTGGTGACGCGGCCGCCGTGATTCTCGGACGTCGCCCGCACCAGCGCGTAAATGTGGTCGCCGTCCGCCTCGGCGCGCGAGAGCGGCTTGAGCAGCATCGCCGCGCAGCCTTCGCCGCGCACGTAGCCGTCGGCGCTCTTGTCGAACGACTTGCACTTGCCGTCGGGGCTGAGCATGCCGGCCATGCCGAACGAGATGTAGCCGCCCGGGCTCATGATCACCTGCACGCCGCCGACGATGGCCATGTCCGAGCTGCCCATCCGGATCGATTCGATCGCGCGGTGCAGCGCGACGAGGGAGCTGGAGCAGGCGGTGTCGATCGGCGAGCTGGGGCCGCGCAGGTTGAGGAGATACGAGACGCGGTTGGCCAGCACGGAGTGCGCGTTGCCGGACGCGGTGTAGCCGTCCAGCGCGATCGACTGGTTGCGCATCAGGTCGAGGTAGTCATTCGAGCCGACGCCGACGAAGAGTCCCGTGCGCGTGCCGGCGAGGTCGGACACTTTGTGCCCGGAGTCTTCGACGGCCTTCCAAACGGTCTGGAGGAAGATCCGCTGCTGCGGATCCATCATCTGCGCCTCGCGCGGGGAGATGCCGAAGAAGAGAGGATCGAACTTGTCGATCTCCTTCATGAAGCCGCCCCACTTGGAGCTCGACTTGTTCACTTCCCGGAGCGGATCGCCGTAGTAGTCCTGCCAGGGCCAGCGGTCTTCGGGGATGACGCTGACCAGATCCTTCCCTGCCCGGAGGTTCGCCCACAGCTCTTCGAGATCGTCGGACTGCGGCATCACGCCGGCGATGCCGACGATCGCGATCGGATCGTCCGTGAAACGCTGCTGCGTGGAGAAGGCCGGCCGCGGCGCGGCGATCGCGATCGTCTGTTGCGTCGCTGCCGGCTGGGCGATGCGCGTCCCGTACTCCTCCGAGAGATGGCGCGCAATCTCGTCGATCGACGGGTAGTCGAAGAAGAGCACCGGCGTGATGTCGAGCGAGTAGCGCTCGTTGATCGCCTTCGTGAAGCTGGTGAGGCCGAGGGAGTCGAGGCCGAGGTCGATGAGGACTTTGTCGGTCGGAACGTGCGCGTCGCCGAGATTCAGGAGCGCACGGACCATGGCGGAGAGATCACTGACGAGCGTCGCGCGGAGGTCGCCGTCGATGGCGACGAAATGCGCGATCGACGGTTCGGTGCGGGTCGCGACCGGCGCGGCGGCGATGCGGACGGGCGCAACGGTGGCGCGCGTCTGCTTCGGCGCATCGAGCCAATGGCGTTCGCGCGCGAACGGATACGTCGGAAGCGGAACGCGGCGCACGTTCTGGGGGAACAGCGCGCGGAAGTCGAGCGCGTAGCCCTGGGCGTAGAGGTCGGCGATCGCCTCGAGGTTCTCGACGTAGCTCGCGGCGTCCGTCGCATTGCGGCATTCCTGGATGCAGTAGTTGCCGAACTTCTTGAGCGAGACGTGCTCGCGGAACTTTCCGTCCGGCACTTCGCCGCTGTAAACGCCGCTCGCCGCGCCCGTTTCGATCCAACGTCCGAGGGAACGGAGGAGGTCCTGCTGGTTGCGGGCGACGACGGCCAGGCGATGGCCGTGATGCATGCGGCCGGTGAAGAGGCTGAAGCTCGCGTCGGTCAGCGACAGCGCGGGATTCTGTTCGAGGTGGGCGACGAGATCGCGCGCCTGCTGCCTCACCTGCTCCGCACTCCGCGCGGAGAGCACGAGGAGATACGCCGGAGCCTCGACCGTCGCGCGCTCGATGGCCGGCGCTTCTTCGACGATGGCGTGCGCGTTCGTGCCGCTGAATCCGAACGAGCTGACGGCGGCGCGGCGGCGCGCATCACCGGAGACGTTCCACTCTTTCAGCTGGGTGTTGACGTAGAACGGGCTCGACTCGAAGTCGATCGCCGGGTTGCCTTTTTCGAAGTGCAACGCGGGCGGGATCTGGCGGTGCTTGAGCGACAGGAGGAGCTTGAGGACGCCGGCCACACCGGCGGCCGTCGATGCGTGGCCGATGTTCGTCTTCACTGTGCCGACGGCGCAGAACTGTTTCTTGTCGGTGTGCTCGCGGAACGCGCGGGTGATCGCGCTGTACTCGATGGAGTCGCCGAGGATCGTGCCCGTGCCGTGGGCTTCGACGAGCTGGATGGTGGCGGGATCGATGGCGAAGCGTTCGTAGACGGAACGCTCCAGCCGCTCCTGGGCGCGGCCGTTGGGAGCGATGATGCCGTTCGACTTGCCGTCCTGATTGATGCCACTCGCGGCGATCACACCGTGGATGTGGTCGCCGTCGGCGATCGCATCGCGGAGGCGCTTCAGGACGACGACGCCGACGCCTTCCCCCGGGACGAAGCCGTTCGCGCCCTGGTCGAAGCTGTGGCACTTGCCGTCCGGCGAGAGCATCCCGGCGTGGTTCGCGACCTGGAAGAAGCCGGGCGTCGGCTGGAGGAAGACGCCGCCGGCCAACGCCATCTCCGTCTCCCGCGACCAGAGGCCCTGACAAGCGAGATGGATGGCGACGAGGGAGCTGGAGCAGGCCGTGTCGATCGCGATCGCCGGCCCTTGCAGGTTCAGAAAATACGAGATGCGCGAGGGCGTGACCGCCTGGGAGTTGCCCCAGAACGCCTGCGGCGGAGCCGGCCCGACGGTGAGCCGGTCGTACTGCGAGCTGCCGCAGCCGACGTAGACGCCGCACTGCTTCTCGCTCACGCCTTTGCCGGCGTAGCCCGCGTCTTCCAACGCCTTCCACGACTCCTCGAGGAAGAGGCGCTGCTGCGGATCCATGTACGTGGCTTCGAGCGCGGAGATGCCGAAGAACGCCGGGTCGAAGCGGTCGATCGACTCGACGAAGCTGCCGTGGCTGCAGAAGCCGCGGCTCTCCGTGTCGGCCAGCACGCAGTCGGCCGGATTCCAACGGGAGACGGGGCGGACGAGGTCATCGCCTTGCGCGAGGTGCTGCCAGAACTCGGCGAGCGACTCGGAGTCGGCGAAGCGTCCGCTCATGCCGATGACGGCGATCGGATCGGCGGTGATCGACGTCTTTTCGTCGCGCGGCTCGGGCGCCTCCGGCGCGTGGGCGAAACGCGTCGCGCCGGTGAAGCGGCTCGGCGGCGGTGCTTCGACGGCGGCGGGCTTTTCGACAACCGTCGGCACCGGAGCGGCCGATTGCGGGACTTGCGCGGCGATCTGGTCGTGGAAGTTTTTCAGGACGTAGCCGGCGAGATCGTCGACGGTGCTGTATTCGAAGAGCACCGTCGTCTCCAGTTCGATCTGCAACGCCTCGCAGATGGTGCGGACGAGGTTGACGCCGACGATGGAGTCGACGCCGAAGTCGGCGAACGACGCGTCGCTGCGGATCGCGGAGGGCTCCATGCGCAGCGCGTCCGCGAGCTTCTCGGTGATCACGCGGCGCGTGTAGTCGGCGGCCGCCTGTTGGTTTCCGGACCCGGCGACGGCCACGGGCTGGGCGGCTTTCTGCGGTGCGGCGACGGACGGCGCGGGAGCCTGCGCCTGCGGCTTCGCGATGCGTTGCCGCGCGCGGCCGTTGCTCACCGCGGCGATGATCTGCTGCCCGAGCTTGTGCGCTTCGGACGCGGGATAGACGATCGACTCGAAGCCCTCGACGGAGAGGATCTGCTTCCACTTCTCCGGCGAGAGGCCGGGGCTGCCGGAGAGGCGCACCGCGGCGTCTTCATACAGCCACCAGCCTTCGAGCAGGCCGAACGTCAGGTGATTGAAGAGCGTCCAGCCGGCGATCTCGTTGAGGAGCAGCACGCCCTGGTTCTTCAGCACCGCCTTCGCGTTGCGCAGCGTCTCGCGGATGTTCGACGTCGCGTGCAACACGTTCGCGGCGATGGCGAAGTCGTAGTGATTCGCCGGGATCGCCTGCGCGTCGAGCGGCTTCGCGACGTCGAAGATCGCGGTGGTCAGCGCGGGGAACTGCGGCTTGAAGCTCTTCTCCCCGTACATCAGAAACGCCTTGGAGAGATCGGTGTAGCAGTACTCGTCGATTGGATACTGGGCCAGCATCGGCAACAGGCCGGCGGTCGTGCCGCCGGTGCCGGCGCCGATCTCCAGGATGCGGAAACGGCGGCTGGGATCGCTCTTCAGCTGCTGTTCGATGCAGGCCTGCAGCGTCTGGGTCAGGACGTCGTTGAAGTAGTCGGCCTGCGGGTTGCCGCGATAGAGCCCCTCGACGAGATGCATCGACGAGTTGGGGAACATCACGTCGGTCGCGCGCTGCTTGCCGCTCACGATGCCCGGCAGGCCTTCCAGACACGCTTTGAGCAATGCGCCCTGGGCCTGCTGGTCGGGGCTGTTCGCCCACACCGCGACCTTCGTTTCCCACGCGGCCCACAGCTCCGGCAACGAGCGGATCTCGCGCGCCGGCGTGAAGTCGGCGGCGAGGATCTTCTGCTCGCGCAGATAGACGAGCGTGCGGCTCAGCCAACGCTCGTAGTAGGACGCGGGCGGTTTCTCCAGCGCGAGGCCGGCGATCGTGCGCACACCGTCGCGGAAAAGGCCGACGGAGGCGAGGCTGGAGGCGACGATCTCCGTCAGCAGATCGTTCATCTCCGAGTCCGGCAATCCGGCTTCGAGGGCAGCAATCGTAGGTGCCATGGGCGAGGCTCTCCTTTGGTAAGAGCGCGGGATGAGGAAGTTCGCGGGAACGAATTCAGTGCGAGGCGCGGTCGCCGAGGACCTGAGGGAGGAGCAACGGCGCGGCCGATGGGTAGAACGCCACGGCTTCCGTCAGGCGGAGGCCTGCGGTGGCCTGGTCGTTCAGGGTCTTCATGATCGCCAACTGGTGGATTTTGGAACCGAGGAGGAGGTCGAGGGAGGCCATGCCTTCGTGCGGCTCGATGGAGCCGATGCCGACCGTGCGCATGATCTTGTTGTACGACTCGTCGGCGACGATGCCGACGTTGCCCCAGTAGCCCCAGTTCATGATCTTGGCCGGATAGGGGCGCCGCTGCTGGACCCAGTGGGCGAAGCTGTCTTTGAACGTGCAGCCGGCGGCGTAGTTGGACTGGCCGGGGGATTTGACGACGGAGATGATCGACGAGAAGAAGAGCATGAAGTCGAGCTCGTCGTTGCCGAAGACGCGCTCCATGTTCACGCTGACGTCGATCTTGGCCGAGAGGCTGGCGCGGAACGCCGCCTCGTCCATGCGGGAGAGGCTCTGGTCGCGGAGCACGATCGCCGAATGCACGACGCCGTGGATCGCCGGATGGATCTCCAGCACCTTCTCGCGCACGCGGGCCAACGCCGCGGCATCGGTCGCATCGGCGGAGAGGTACATCGGCGCGGGGCCGAGCTCGGCCAACGCGTCGATCTTCGCCTCGATCGCGGCGTTCGATTCCTGTCTACCGACCCAGACCACGTTGGCCTGGTACGTCTCGATCAGGAAGCGGCTCCATACTTCGCCGACGCCGCCCGCTCCGCCGATCACGACGTAGACGCCGTCTTCGCGGTAGGCCGGTGCCGTGTCGGGCGCGGTGGCCACGAGCGCGAGCTCCTGGCGGTGCCATTCGCCGAGCCGGTACGCGAGCGCATCGCCCTGTTTGTCCCACGGCAACGCGAGGCACTCGGCGGCGGAGACATCGTCGAGCGACTCCAGATCGAGCAGGCGCAGATCCCAGTGCGGGAACTCTTTCGCCAGGCTGCCGACCAGTCCGACGACGCCGGCGTGCGCGGGCTGGATCTCTTCGAACTCCGTGACGCGTTGCGTGCGGCCGGTGACGATCGTCCACTGCAGCTTCTTCGTGCCGTAGCCGAGGGCGAGGAGGGCTTTGATGATGCGGAAGAGGGCGACGACGCCTTCTTCCTGGCGCTCGATCATGCGCGCTTCGTCCGGTGCGGTGAGGTCGGGCGCGATCCAGAGCAGTTGGTCGAAGGAGCGGTCGGCGAGCCGTTCGCTGATCGCCTCGATCTCCGCCGCGGAGGGTAGAGCGATCGACTCGGCTTCGGGATACGACGCGCGGAGCCATTCCAGTTGGGCGAGATCGTCGCCGGCCAGCAGGAGACCGGTCGGCTCGATCGCGTTTGCGCGCGGCTCGATGGAGATCGGATTCCAGACCGGGAGGAACGTCTTCAGCTCTTCGCGCGGCGCGGCGGCCTGGGGCAGCTGGGCTTTCGACGCGCCGGGCAACGGCCGGGTCGTGAAGTTCTTCAGGCGGACGAGCACGCGACCTTCTTTGTCGAGCAAGTGGAACGTGACCTTCTGGCGCTCGACGTCGGCCTGCGCGTCGAAGGACCACGTCGCGTACCCGTAGTGGAGATCGTGGAGCGGCTGGAGGATCTGCACTTCTTCGACCGCGTAAGGGAGGCCGAGGGGGGCGTCGATGCCTTTCGCTTTGAGGAGACCGATCGCCGTATGCAGCGAGCCGTCCATCAGCGCGGGGTGCAGCCAGAACTGGTCGGCGCTCTTCTGCAGATGCTTCGGCAGTTCGAGGATGGCGAGCGATTCGGACTCGTTCGCGAAGATGCTCTGGACGATCTGGAAGCCGGTACCGAGCTTGAGGCCCACGCTGCTGAGGAACGGATAGAGCTCCTGGCGGGACATCACCTGTTCGCGGCAACGCTCGCGGATGCTCGCGATGTCCAGACGCTCCGGCGCCGGCGCGTCGACGTCGTAGCCGAGCTTGCCCGTGCAGTGCGTGACGCCGCCGGCGGTCTTGACCGCGAAGTGGATGCCGCGGCCGTTCGGCACGAGCGCCACTTCGACGTCTTTCGGCTCGGCGCCGACGATGAGCGGGCGTTCCCACACGAGGTTTTCGATCACGCGGACCGGCGCACCGGCCGACAGCTCTCCGGCCGCGCGGGCCATCTCGAGATAGGCGACGCCGGGGAGAATCTTCTGCGTCTCGACGACGTGGTCGGAGAGGAAGAACTCCTCGCCGGAGAAGCGCGCCGAGAATTTCTGCTGTTCGAACGTAGAGGAGTTCTGGTGCACGAGCGGGTGGAGCACCGCCGTCGATGCGGCCGCCGGCTGCACGGTTTCCGCGACCTCCCCGGCCACGACCCAGTGCCGATCGCGCGCGAAGGGATACGTCGGAGCGGACACGCGCCGCGGCTGTTGCGAGCCGTACAAC
>JAFAVZ010000272.1 GCA_019242175.1 Acidobacteriota bacterium | reverse complement strand
AGCCGCTCGATCACCTTCAAGGCCGGGCTCTCCCGAATATCGCCCACGTCCCGCTTGTAGCTGACGCCCAGGATCAGCACGCGGCTGCCGCGCACCGACTTTCCTCGCTCGTTCAGCGCGTCGCCGACCCGCTCCACCACCACGTCCGGCATCCGATCGTTGATCTCGCCGGCCAACTGGATGAACCGGGCCTGTGCCTCTTCTTCCTGAACCTTCCAGGCGAAGTAGTACGGGTCGATCGGGATGCAGTGACCGCCCAGCCCGGGCCCCGGGTAGAACGGCATGAAGCCGAACGGCTTCGACTTCGCCGCCTCGATCACTTCCCAGACGTCGATGCCCATCCGGTCGAAGACGACCTTCATCTCGTTCACGAGCGCGATGTTCACCGCCCGGAAGATGTTCTCCAGCAGTTTCGCCGACTCCGCGACTTCCGCCGACGCGACCGGCACGACCTGATCGATCGCCGCGCCATACAACGCAACGGCGGCCTTCAGCGAATTCGCATCGAGGCCGCCGACGACCTTGGGGATCGTCTTCGTGTTGAACCGTTCGTTGCCCGGATCTTCGCGCTCCGGGGAGAAAGCGAGGAAGTAGTCGGTGCCGCAAGTGAGGCCGCGTTGTTCGAAGCGCGTCAGCAATTCTTCGCGCGTCGTGCCCGGATACGTCGTCGACTCGAGCACGATGAGCTGCCGAGGCCGCAGACGCTTCGCGATCGTCTCGCCGGTCATGCGGATGTACTTGAGGTCGGGCTCGCGATGCGGCCCGAGCGGCGTCGGGACGCAGATGAGGATCGCATCGCACTCGACGAGCCGTTCGAAATCGGTCGTCGCCTCCGCGCGTCCGCTGCGGAACGTCTGCTGGATCCGCTCGACGCCGATATGCCGGATGTAAGACTCCCCCCGCATCAGCGCCTCGGTCTTCGCGGGATCGACGTCGAAGCCGAGGACCGGGAAGCCTGATTCTTCGAAGAGCAGGACGAGCGGCAGCCCGACGTAGCCGAGGCCGATGACGCCGACGCGCGCGGTGCGCTGCTCGATCTTCTGGAGGAGAACTTCGACGCTCATGCGATGCGGTAATACTCCTTGTACCAGTCGACGAAGCGGCGGATGCCTTCTTCGACCGTAGTGCGGGGGCGGAAGCCGACCGCGTTCTCGAGCTCGCTCACGTCCGCCATCGTCGACGGAACGTCGCCCGGTTGCATCGGCAAAAGGTCGAGCTGCGCCTTCCGTCCGAGACACTGCTCCAGGACTTCGATGCAGTGCAGCAGTTGCACGGGCTGGTTGTTGCCGATGTTGAAGACGCGGTACGGCGCGTAGCTGCGAGCCGGGTCGGGATGATCGCCGCTCCACGCCGGGTCGGGCTGCGGAATGTGGTTCGTGACCCTGACGACGCCTTCGACGATGTCGTCGACGTAGGTGAAGTCGCGAATCATCCTGCCTTCGTTGAAGACCGGAATCGGCTCGCCGGCAAGGATGCCTTTCGTGAACTTGAAGAGCGCCATGTCCGGCCGTCCCCACGGCCCGTAAACCGTGAAGAAGCGCAGCCCCGTGACCGGCAGCCGGTAGAGGTGCGCGTACGAATGCGCCATCAGCTCATTCGCCTTCTTCGTGGCGGCGTAGAGCGAGACCGGATGATCGACGTTGTGATGCTCGGAGAACGGCTGCAAAGTGTTCGCACCGTAGACGGAGCTCGACGACGCATACACGAGATGCTCGACGCCGTTGTGCCGGCACCCCTCGAGGATGTTCATGAACCCGCGCAGATTCGCGTCGACGTACGCATGCGGATTCGTGAGCGAGTACCGCACCCCCGCCTGCGCCGCGAGATGAATGACCCGCTCCGGCTTCAGCTCCGCAAAGAGCGCCGCCATCCCGTCGACGTCTGCCACGTCCAACTTCCGAAACTCGAAGCCATCAAACTCGCGCAGCATGGCGAGCCTCGCCTCTTTCAAGGCCGGATCGTAGTAGTCATTGACGTTGTCGACGCCGACGACCTCGACGCCTGCCTCGAGAAGGCGACGGGAGGTGTGGTAGCCGATGAAGCCGGCGGCGCCGGTTAGGAGGATCATGAATGCGCCTCTCCCATCGCCGCCGGCGAATTGAGAATTGAGAAT
>JAFAVZ010000245.1 GCA_019242175.1 Acidobacteriota bacterium | reverse complement strand
CAGCTTCAGCTCTTCCTCGCACGCGTGGCCGGAGACATGGACGTCCGGCTGCTCGTGCGACACGACGTCGGCGCCGCGGCGGTAGAGGTTGTCGATGAGATGCGCCACGTGCCGTTCGTTGCCGGGGATCGTGCGGGCGGAGATCACGACGACGTCGCCCTTCTCGATCTGTACCTGCTTGTGCTCGCCGATCGCCATGCGCGACAGCGCGGACGAGGGCTCGCCTTGCGTGCCGGTCGTCATGATCACGAGCTCGTGCGGGTCGATGTCCGTCGACGGAGCGCGAATCTCGCGCGGGAAGCGCACGTAGCCGAGGCGCTCGGCGGTTTCCATGTTGTCGACGAGGGAGCGGCCGATGAGCAGCACCTTGCGCCGGAACTTGCGCGCGGTGTCGATCACCTGCTGCACGCGGTGGATGTGCGAGGCGAACGTCGTGACGATGATCCGTCCCCTCGCCTGATGGAAGATGCGGTCGAGCCCGCTGCCGACGACTTTCTCCGACGGTCCGTGGCCGGGAACGAGCGCGTTCGTCGAGTCGCTCACGAGCAGCAGCACGCCTTGCTCGCCGTAATGCGCGAAGCGTTGGAGATCGGTCGGCTTCGCGTCGACCGGCGTGTGGTCGATCTTGAAGTCGCCAGTGTGGATCACCGTGCCGAGGGGCGTCGTGATGGCGAAGCCGAGGGCGTCGACGATGGAGTGCGTCACGCGCAACGCTTCGACGGTGAAGCTGCCGGCTTGCACGCCGTCGCGCGGCTGCATCGAGTGGAAGTCGCCGGCGAGGCCGAACTCGTCGAACTTGTCTTTGACGAAGCCGAGCGTCAGCGGCATGCCGTAGATCGGCAGCGGCAGACGCTCGATGAGGAACGGCAATGCGCCGATGTGGTCTTCGTGGCCGTGGGTGAGAAAGACGCCGCGGAACTTCGACGCGTTCTCGAAGACGTACGTCATGTCCGGCACGATGACGTCGACGCCGAGGGTGGCGGAGTCGGGGAACATCATGCCGCAGTCGACGAGCACGGCATCGTCGCCGTGCTCGTAGACCATCAAGTTCATTCCGATCTCGCCCAGGCCGCCGAGCGGGATCACGCGGAGCGGAGTGCCGGCCATTCGCCCGGAGTTTACCTGCTAACTCTCCGTCCGCCTCAACGTCCTCTCCTGGATCGACGCTTTGATGGAAAGCGTCGCGTTCGGTGGCACCGCACGCGCGTTCTTGCCGCCCGAGGTGCGCGGGACCAAAAACACGCGCATCGGCTCGCCGTTCCGCAGGTAAAGCCGAGGTCAGCGGAAACCATGACGGGCGTCACGAAAACTCGATGGATTTACGCAATCGGCGGCAGTGCGATTCCATCGAGCGGTTCGTCGCGCGTCGAAGAGTCCGAGGAAGAGCGCGATCTCTTTCCCGTTCTTCAGCCGGGCCACGACGTGGTACCGCGTGCTACCGCCTTCGTCATCGCCCAACTCGCCGACGTTCACGTCCGCAATCTCCCTCGAAGCGGATCGTCTTCGTCTTCCGCCCGAGCAGACTCGCGTGCTCGATCGCGATCTGCCGCGTCTGCGGATCGACGACGATCGCCTGCCGCCCGCCGAACAGCAGCAGACCGATGCTGAGGAGCGCCACGACGATGCCGAGGAGAAAGCCCCACCGGCCGCCGCCTTCGTAGCCGCGGAAGCCGATGATCAACGCGACGCCGACGAGCAGGCCGACGATCGCCATCACGGTCTGCGTCGCCGCGTTGCTCTCCGTGCGCCAGACGCCGGCTGCCATCGCCTTACGGATAGATGCGGTTCAGCATGCGCGGATACGGAATCGTCTCGCGGAGATGCGGCACGCCGCTGATCCACGCCACGCAGCGCTCGATGCCCATGCCGAATCCCGAATGCGGGAAGGTGCCGTACTTGCGCACGTCGAGGTACCACTGGAACGCCTCGACCGGCAGGTTGTGCTCTTTGATGCGCTGGAGCAAGAAGTCGTGATCGTGGATGCGCTGCGAACCGCCGATGATCTCGCCGTACCCTTCCGGCGCAATCATGTCCAGCCCCAGCGCCAGCGAATCATCCTCGGGGGCCGGCTGCATGTAGAACGCCTTGATGGCCGCGGGGTAGCGGCTGATCATGACCGGCCGGTCGAACGAGTTGGCGATGATCGTCTCTTCGTCGCCGCCGAAGTCGTCGCCGAACTTCGCATCGACGCCGTTCTTCTGCAGGACTTCGATGGCCTCGCGGTAGGTGATGCGCGGGAACGGCTTCTTCACGTTCTCGAGCTTGCTGATGTCGCGCTCGAGCGTCTTGAGCTCTTCCTGGCAACGGTCGAGGGCGCGGCCGACGAGGTATTCGACGAAGTCTTCGGCGAGGTTCTGCAGCCCCTCGAATTCGAGGAAGGCGACTTCCGGCTCGACCATCCAGAACTCCATCAGATGGCGGCGCGTCTTCGACTTCTCCGCGCGGAACGTGGGGCCGAAGCAGTAGACGCGGCCGAACGCGGCCGCCGCCGGCTCGAGGTAGAGCTGGCCGGACTGCGACAGATACGCCTTCTCCCCGAAGTAGTCGGTCTCGAAAAGGTTCGAAGTCCCCTCGGCCGCATTGGCGGTGAGGATCGGGGAGTCGATGAGGACGAAGTCGCGGTCGTAGAAAAAGTCGCGGATGCCTTTCTCGATCTCGTTGCGGACGCGCAGGACCGCATGCTGCTTCGAGGAGCGAAGCCAGAGATGACGAAGGTCCATGAGGAACGCCGTGCCGTGCTCCTTCGGCGTGATCGGATACTCCTGGGTGAGGTGAACGACCTCGAAGGACTCGACGCCCATCTCGACGCCGCCCGGCGCCCGCGGCTCGGCGCGGACCGTGCCGACGACGCGCACCGTGGATTCCTGCGTGACTTCCTCCGCCGCCTTCCAGACTTCTTCGGAGACCTCTTTCTTGAAGACGACGCACTGCAAGTAGCCGCTGCCGTCGCGGATGATGGGGAACTGCAGCTTCCCCGAGGTGCGCTTGTTGTAGAGCCAACCGTTGACGGTGACTTTCTCGCCAACGTGCTTCGACAGGTCGTGGATGCGAACGGCTTCGGTCATAGGGCGGGGGATTATAGCCGCCGGCACTGCCGGCGGCGTACGATGCCCGGATGGAGCAGGAACCCTCCGCCGTCGACACTCTCAGCCGTCGCCTTCGGGCTGAATGGCCACACATTGCCGAGGCCCGTCGACGAACTGAGGAGTTGCGTCGCAAACTTCAGGCGCTTGAAACGCTGTCAACGGAAGACGCGGCCACGATCATCTACGGCTCCATTGGCCGTGAGGAGGTTACGGAGTCGAGCGACGTCGACTGGACGATCCTGACCGACGGACCGACCGATCCCGACCACGTTCATCTCGTGGCTAAGACCGCCGATAAGCTCAAATCCCTCGGCTTCAAACCGCCTGGGCGGTCTGATACCTTCGCTGTCCTCGTCCACAGCCACGAGCTCATTCACCACATCGCGGGAACACATGACACGAATCAGAACTTGACGCGTCGGATTCTGCTGCTTTTCGAATCCATCGCCGTTACCCAACCGCTCGTCCGCGATCGTGTGATTCGCAACATTCTCGACCGATACATTACGTACGACGTGATCGCTCCGCGGCGAGAGATTCCGAAGGATGTGGTTCCTCACTTCCTACTGAACGATGTCGTTCGCTACTGGCGAACGATGGCCAGCGACTACGCCGCGAAGATGTGGGAACGGGAGAAAGAAGGCTGGGGACTGCGGAATGCGAAGCTTCGTTTTTCGCGCAAGCTGATCTTCATCGCTGGTCTTCTCG
>JAFAVZ010000024.1 GCA_019242175.1 Acidobacteriota bacterium | reverse complement strand
CCGGGAGCGATGCTCGCCGCGCCGGAGAGCGCAACGGGCAACGCGAGGAAAACGCAAACGCGCCAGACGACGCGGGACCAGAAGTCGCCACGATCGCCGTTCGGACGTCTGCGCAGGCCGGCCGCGCGGTCTGCCACGGCAGCGCCTACGGCGGTGGCGAACAGCACGACCAGAGGCAGCACGTAGTGATCGAACGTCCTCATGACGACTCCAGGAGGCAGGACGGATCGATCCCCGTCTGTAGACGAAGGAGATAGGCGCGACCATCGCTCACGCCATCGAATACAGACTGCATGGGGATACCCAGGTCGGAAAGCTTCGCCCTCACACCTTCGAGGTGCTGCCAGAGCGACGGCATCAGGCAGTAGAACTGATCCGGGGAGAGACCTTCCTGCGTCTTGAAACGAAAGGAAAGACCGAATGAGCCGTATTGCTCGAGGAACGCGCGCAAGTCGCCGGCCATCAGCTCCTGCTGTGGCCCCGAGCCCGCGCGGGAAAGCTCATGCTGGATCGGGTCCTTGTACTTCCGGCTCAGACGGTCGAGGAGCTCCAGAGGAACGAGGAAAGAGCGACTGTAGCGTTCGTCCCAGCCGTCGAACGGCGCGTGCTCGGTTTGTTCGGAACGGAAGCGCTCCGAATTGGCCGGGTTGCTCTCCAGCATCCGTTCGAAGTCATCCTTCCGCTCCATCGCGTAGCGGATACCGCTGCCTTCGCGCGTGAGCCGTCCGGACGTGAAGCGGAGGTCTTCGCCGATGAAGCCGTGCATGCGCAGGAAGCCGCGCAGTTGCTCGCTGAGCCAGAGCATCTCGCGTTTGCGCTGGCCAAGGCGTGCAGCCGCACGGCCCAACTCGCGTGTCACGTCGCCGCGCACGCTCAGCGCCATGTCGAAGACGAGCCGATCGACGAGATAGTCGACCGGCCGGCGCAACGCGCCGCCGGGCCTCATGCTGCTGCGCAGGCGATCGACGAAACGGCCGCGATCAGCATCGTCATAGAAGCGACGGGTGCGATCCACTCGTCGCCCGATGCTGCGCTGGAACACTCCCGTGCCGAGTCCCCATACACCGAGAAAGACGAGCCCACCGAGAATGAGCGGCCTGTTGATCCACTGCATTACGGCGTAGGCCCGGCCGGGCAGAAAAAGCGTGGGGTCGGGTGGCGGGATGTTCGCCAGCAGCTGATGAAGGATCGGCGTCAGACCGGCGCTGAGCGCCAGAGCCAGCAGCGGCCACCAGTTCTTCAGTCCTTCGACATCGACCCGCCCGTCCTGAAACTCTTCGTATTCGGCATGCAGGCCGGCGATGGATTTGAATTTCTGCTCCGCGTCATTCGGCGGCGGAGGAACGATCTCCTCCATGCGGTCGAGGTCCTGCAGCGATGTCTCGAGCAGCTGCAGCACACTCCCCACCGGTACCGGGTCCTTCGCGCGCAAGTCCTCTTCGATGCCCGCGCGAAGCTCCGCGGGCAGCTTTTGCAGACGCTCGGCGACGACTTTCCCCATCAAAGCGAACGCTTTCGCCGAAAGCGCCGGCTCCAGCTTGTTCAGCGTCTCTTCGTAACGTTTACGAACCCGATACGGCCAATCGGCCAGTCCGTACGGCAGTGCCGTCAACTCGTTCTCGAGCTTCTGCAGCTCCTCTTCTACGTCACCGCGCAACTCATCGGCGTCGAGCAGTGCATCGAGCGTTTCCGGTGCAAACGGCTCGAGTCGCGCGCGCAGATGATGCGGTTCCACCGCATTCCGATCGGACCCGAGGCCGGCCATGTATTCGAGCCAGCCGATACCGAAGCGAGCCGCGGCAAGATGCGCGAGCAGCCCCGCGCTCCGTTCGACGAGGCGCACACCGAAGGTCGCGAGTGCCGACTCGTTCTGTGCGGTCTGGTAAAGCCGAGGCAGCTCACCGTCGCGTTGCCCTTCGAAGAGAAGAAGCTCGAGGAAGAGGCTGATCTCATCGATGCGATGGAAGGGCTCGCGCATCCCTTCCGTTGTCCGGCCATCGACGAGATAGATGCGCCCAAGCGTCGCTTTCCGCTCCGCACGCCGCTTCCGCCACTGCTCCACGAAGTCGTACAACGCGCGGCGTACGTTTCGTGCTTCGGGCGAGCGATCCCAATAATTCTCGAAGTCGAGAATCGCCAGAAAATTCAACGCTTCGGAGCCGAGCACCGCTCGATCGAGGTTTGCGTTGTTCGTCAGCTGCTTCATTCCCTCGCCGAGAAGACGCGAGATGGTTCCGATGGCTTCGCGCGAGCTGGGACGAGCGATGAGGTAGACGTCCAGGCCGAGAGGAAGTGCGCCACGGCGTCCGGCGCGCGCGCCGGCATCGAGCAGCGTTCTCGCAGCGGCGGAAAGAGCCTCCGCGAGGTCGCGCTCGTTCGGCGTCGATTCGTCTTCTCCGACACGCTCGATCTGGCTATAGAGATCGCGCATCATCTCCAGCGCCGCGCCCTCCCTCGCTCGTTCGTGATCGATGTGCTCCGGGGAGGAAACCGTCGGGTCCGGAAACCAGAGCAGCGCGAGATCCTGGATATGGCGCTCGCCCGGGCCCGCTCCGCCACGCGCCTCTTCCCACGTCAACACGCCTCGCGGCGCGGTGCTGGCCAGAAGTCGGCGTAGCACCTCGAGGCCAAACTCACCATAGCCGACGAGGATCGTCGGCCGGTGGGGCG
Source organism: Acidobacteriota bacterium (assembly GCA_019242175.1). Lineage (GTDB taxonomy): Bacteria > Acidobacteriota > Thermoanaerobaculia > Gp7-AA8 > Gp7-AA8 > JAFAVZ01. The sequence goes on along the minus strand of JAFAVZ010000024.1, from coordinate 904 downwards.
GAACGGCGGTACCGGTCGCGCTCATCACGAGTCGAGGTTGAAGCGTCTGTAAATCTCGTCTTCCTTCGAAGAGGCCTTGGGCAACCAGTCGGTCTGCTTCTGCAGCTCGATCTGCAGCGCGCGAAGGATCGGCCGGTCGAGCACGTCCTCGAGCGAGGTCTCGCCACGTAGCTGGCGGCGATCCATCTCCTCGAGCAAGCCGTCGAACAGTTGCAGCAGCTTCTCGCGACGCGCAAGTTCAGTCGGGGAGTCCATCGCTTGGTGGGCATCACGTAGATCCTTGTCCAATCGCTGTTGCAAACTCTCGAGACGGTGGATCTCGCCGAGCCGATAGAGCGAGCCGGCGAGACTCGTTCCCAGCACTTCCGACCGCTCGTCTTTGTCCCGCCTCCACGCCCACACTCCCTGCCCCTGCATGCGGGCGATCACTCGCGTGAGCAGGCCGTCAGCGAGAACCTGCAACGCCCAGCCGACCGTGATCTCGGAGCGCCGCGGGTTCAGATTGGGAAGCGACTTCTCCCACTTGAAGTCGGTGTGGAGGTGGTAGGAGCGCCGTTCGTCGGCGGCGAGATGGAGATACGCATCCTCGATCTCGCCCGTGACCGCGTCGAGGTAGTAAAGCGGAACGGGCAGCTCGACATCGTGCACGATGATCAGCCGCGGGTCGTGCCACGAATCCGTTTTCACCTGCCGACCTCCGGCAGAGAGGATCGACTTCAAACGGTCCAGGAAACGCTCCGACGCTTTGGCCAGTCCGGCCTCGCCCAGACCGACGATCAACTGCCGGGTGCGGTTTGTCTTGACGCCATCGTCCAGCGCTTTCGATTCCGTGGAGCTCACGCGAGCGATCACGCCGGCGATTTGCGCGAGCGCGCGAAACTTCTTCTCCCGATATTCATCGATC
>JAFAVZ010000456.1 GCA_019242175.1 Acidobacteriota bacterium | reverse complement strand
CTGAACCCCATTCAAGTACGCTACCAGGCTGCGCTACTGCCCGCCGAAAGGTGCGCATGCTAGCACGCGCTGTACTCCTAGCAAAAATCAGGGTACCGAGGCGGCCCAGAGCACGAGGTACTTCGTCACCTCGATGTTTCGCGGCGTAGGCACGATCGAGATCTCCTCGATCGCCCGGGCCTTCGACGTCAGGTCCTCGCGGAGGCCCTGCAGTTCCTTGTCCCAAGCCTTCTGGATCTGCGCGATGTTCTCCAGGTAGTCGGTCTCCCGTACCGAATGCGGAGCCTCGGTCACGGCATTTCGGCCGGCGGTGATGTTGTAGAGCGCCTGGCCCCAAGCCACGTTCACGTTCTGGCGTTGGGTCTCCTCGCCGGTCTGTTCCTGGTCGTCGATCTCGCGTTGCTCGCGTTCGGACCGTTCCTTCAGCTGATCGATGCGCCGGCGGAACGTCGACTCGAGGCGTTCCTGCTGGTCCTCGAGCTGGCGGTTTGCCTCCTCCAGGCAGCGGCCGAGGAACGCTTCGCGTGTTTCGTGCGGCTCGGAGTAGAGGGCGAACGTCGGGTTCGAGTAGATGTGCAGCCGTTCCCGCTCCACGAGGAACTGTTTGAACGCATCCTCGGAGCGCACGAGCGTCTCAGGCCGCAGCTGCCCGTCGATGCGGTGCGAGGGGTCGGGCGTCGCGCGGATGTCGAGCTTCTCGGGATCGATCTGCGACGCCTGTTGCCACATCACGCTGCCGTCGTTCGGATGAATCGGCGCGACGTAGGAGCGCGCAACCTGATGGTGCACGCCGCTCCGCGACTCGGTATGCGTCACGATCCCCTCGGCCAAAACGAACGGGCGATAGGCGCCGCCGCTTTGGCCGTAGACGTAGAGCTGTTCGATGTCATCGGGCGAACGGCGCGCGGAGATGCGGCCGCGGGAGACGCCGGACGTCGATGCCTGCGACTCCTCGCCGGAATCGACCGTCATGCCGTGCGCGACCGGGACGACGTCGAGGACACGGCCCGGGACGCCGGCGAGTGCGGCGGTGATGGCTTCGCGCCTGTCGGGCGGGAAGAGGAAGACGATACATCCGCCGCCGCCTGCGCCGCAGACCTTGCCGCCCCATGCCCCCGCCCCGACGGCAGCGTCGATCGCCGCATCGATCTCGGGCGTCGAGATGCCTTCGATCAGCGCCTTGCGGTTCTCCCACTCCTCCGCGAGCGCGCGGCCGGCAGCCTCGAAGTTGCCCGCCTCCAGCGCCTTCTCCATCTCGATCGACGTGGCGGCGATCTTGTCGAAGCCCTTCTGCACCTTCTTCTTGCCGTCGATCTGGCGTTTGTACATCTCCCAGTTGTTCGTCCCGGAGAAATGCGCCACGCCGGTGTAGTGCATCAGCATGTGCGCCGAGAGGTCGGCCACGGGAAGCGGGATCGGGTGGCGGACGGGTGCGCCGGGATTGAGATGCAGCGCGGCGAGGCCGCCGTAGACGGGCGGGTAGTAGTCCTGGATGCCGGCGGGAACGCCGAGCAGGCGCGTCTCGAGGTCGCGGACGAGGTTGATGAGCTGCTCGCCTTCCACTGGCGCGCCGGCGATCTCCGAGAGCGCGCGCACGAGCGTGATCGCGAGCGCGGAGGAGCCGCCGAGGCCGGAGCCGCGGGGGGCGTCGGTACGGGTGGTGATGCGGACGCCGTTCAGGTGGAAGTGCTCCACGAGGCGATAGATCAGAGACGCCTTCTCGTCATTCGCGAGGTCGTGGAGCGACTCGTAGCGTTGGCGGTATTGCTGGTCGGTGAGGTGGATCTCGATCGAGCCGTCGGATGACTCCGAGACCTCCGACTCCGCGTAGTACGAGATCGCCACGTTCACCGTGCGCGAGCCCGGGTGGAAGAGATAGAGCGGCCAGAGATCGAGAGTACCGCCAGCGAGATCGGCGCGCACCGGCGCGCGGGTGATGACCTTTTTCATAGATGAGAGGGGCTTTCGGTTGCTAGAAGAGTGCCCGTCGCTTCGGCGCGGCCTGCGCGATCTGGCCGGAGGGCGCGTTCAGCTTCGAGGAGAGGCGGGCGACGTTCGCGCGGAACGTGCGGAGCTCGGCGGCGCCGAGGGGGTCGGGCGTGATCGACTTCAGCTTCAGCGGATCGAGCCATTCGCCGTTGTCCGAAACGCGGTAGTCGAGATGCGGTCCGGTGGCGAGGCCGGTCATGCCCACGTAGCCGATGACCTCGCCCTGTTGCACCTTCGTCCCGCGCTTGATGTTCTTGGCGAAGCGCGAGAGATGCAGGTACGACGTCTCGATGCGCGACGTGTGGCGGATGCGGACGAAGTTCCCTTCGCCGCCGTTGTAGCTCGCCTCCATCACCACGCCGTCTGCAGTCGTCATCACCGGCGTGCCGGTCGGCGCGCCGTAGTCGACTCCGTGATGAGGGCGGAAGTAGTGGAGCAGCGGATGGAAGCGCTTCTTGGTGAAGCCGGAGGTGATGCGCGTGAACTGCAGCGGCGCGCGGAGGAACTGTTTGCGCAGCGGCAAGCCGACGCGCGCGTAGTAGCCGGCATGACCGTCCGGCGACTCGTGGCGGAACGCCTCGTACGTGATGCCTTCATGCGTGAAGCGCGCACCCTTGATCGGGCCGTAGCCGACGAGATCGTTGCCGGCGAAGCGTTTGGTCACGACGAGGCTGAAGGCGTCGCCCTTCTTGAGGGCGAAAAAGTCGACGTCCCACTGGAAGACGTCGACGAGCTGGTTCACGAGCTGCGGGCCTTCGCCGGCCTGGCGAAGCGACTCATAGAGCGACGTATCGATCGTCGCCGCCACCTCGGTCTCGATTTCGCGAACGTCCGCCTGGCGCGCCGTGACGTCGAACGTCTCGCCGTTGCGCACCGCGTCCAGCTGGCCCCAGCCGAGGACTTTCATTTGGACGGTATCGACGCGGTCTCCGTTTCCATAGTGGAAGCGAAGGAGGTGGCCGGGGCGAAGGCGGCGCAGATCGACGAACTGGCCGAAGCGGTTGTTGAGGAAGGCGCTCTCGGAGCGGCTCAGGCCGCCCTCGACGAGGATGGAGTCGAGCGTGTCGCGGTCTTCGAGCGTCAGGATGACGGAGTGGGCCGGCAGCGTGGCGTCCGGCGTCGCGACGAGATCGGCGTAACGGAGCTCGGGAGCAACCGACGGGGCGGCGCCCGTGCGCGTGGCCGCGGACGGTGCCGTGGGATACGTGGCGAGCAGAAGCGGAATCGCGAGGGGCAGAGCTACGGCGAAATACAGGCGCCGCGGCCGCCTCACCATCCCACCCAAACGCTCGCCCAGGGCGACGACGAACTTTCTCATTACGGACTTCGAAGACCGAACTCTAGCACGCAGGGCAAGAGGGACGAATTACTGCGCCTTGGGCTCCATCGAGAGGACCTGCACCTGGGTCTGGGCCGCAGCCTCTTTCTGGAGTGGATCGGCTTTGCGATAGCTGACGGGCACGGCGAAGGTGCTCCCGTCGACCGGCGTCTCGCGGATGTTCGTGATGGTCATCTCGCGGCGGCTGGAACGGCTGGCCACCACCGGCAGCTGGGAGCCGGCGGCGCGTTTGTTGTTCGTCGTCGTCACCACTACCGTCTGCTTGAGCGGCAGACCCTTGATCTTCGTCGCCTCGAGCTCGATCAGCTCGTCGACTTTCGGGTTGCCGGTGTGCACTCCGGAGCTGGCGAGGAACATCTCGTTCACGTCGCCAAACGACACCGTCGTCCATTTGTCGATCACCGTGCGCACCGTCTGGCGGAGCGGCATCGAGCCGAACGTCACGGACATGTCGTAGTTGAGCGTGAGACGGTAATGGTTCGTCGGGATGCCGGCCACGATCTGCTGATCGTCCAGCTTCTCCACGTTCGACGTGAGGTTCGAGACCTCGATCTTCGTCGAGCCGATGGCGGCGGCGAGATTGGCGGTGTTGAACTGGGTGAAGGACTTGCGGACGGGATCGACGAACGTGAGCGTCCGCGAGCCGTCGGTGGAGATCACGTAGGTGTCGGGGGGATAGGCGTCGCCTCCGAGGAAGTCGACGCGGGAACGCTCGCCGTCGATGGTGGCGCGGCCGACCAGTTCCGCCGGAGCGTTCTGATCGATGTCCGAGTGGCTCGTCTGATGGAACTCGTACTGGACGGCGGCGGAGGCGGCCTGGGCCGCGAAGAGGAGAACGATGGCCAAGGCGTTCGTTTTCATGAGGTTCTAAGTATACACACGTCTTGAAATAAGAGTTGGTGGGCCCCGGTTGGCGCTGCGCATGTCGATGCGCAGGAACCTCGTGGCGGCCGTGGCCGCAGCCTTCTCGCTCCCGTTGCTCGCCGCGCCGAAGCCGGTCACGATCGAAGAGGTCGTGAAGAAGGTGCAGGAGCAGCAGAAGAAGACCACCACGCTCCAGGCCGACTTCAAGCAGGAGAAGGAGCTCTCGCTGCTCTCCAAGCCGGAAGTCTCCAGCGGCACGTTCGTCTACTCCAAGCCGAACAACGTGCTCTGGACGTATGCCGCGCCGAAGAAGGTCACGATGCTCATCGCCGGCGGCAAGCTCACCACGTACTACCCGGAGATCGCGAAGGCGGAGTCGGTAGACGTGAAGCGCTTCGAGGACCGCATCTTCAAGTACATGGGCGCCTCCGGTGCAATTGACGAGCTGGCGCGCTACTTCGACTTCATCTTCACCGACAACGCCAACAGCCCCACCTACACGCTCGACCTCAACCCGAAGAGCAAGGTCGTGGCGAAGCGTGTGAAGCACATCAAGATCTGGATCGACAAGAAGACCTATCTCACGAGCAAGATCGAATACGTGGAAGGCGACGGCGATCTCACCCGCTACGAGTTCACGAACGTGCGGGTGAACGCGCCGGTGGCGCAGAGCACGTTCGTGCTCAACCTGCCGCCGAACGTGCGCGTCGAGACGATGAAGCTGCAGTGAAGTTCGCAGTTCTCGCCCGCGACGGCGCGGCGCGCCGCGGCGAGCTCACCACCGCGCACGGCACGATCCAGACGCCGGTCTTCATGCCCGTCGGCACGCTGGCCTCGGTCAAGAGTCTCACCACGGAACAGCTCCGGGCTCTCGGTCCGGAGATCATGCTTTGCAACACCTACCACCTGATGCTCCGGCCGGGCGTCGATCTCCTCGAACAGCTCGGCGGCCTGCATCGCTTCATGAACTGGGACGGCTCGATCCTCACGGACTCGGGCGGGTTCCAGCTGTTCTCCCTCGCCGCGATCCGGAAGATCAAGGAAGAAGGCGTCGAGTTCCGCAGCCACATCGACGGCTCGCCGTTCTTCCTCTCGCCGGAGCGCTCGATCGAGATCCAGTCGCGGATGGGTGTCGACATCGCCATGGCGTTCGATGAATGCCCGGCTTACGGCATCGCGCACGGCGAGGTCGCGAAGTCGATGGCGATGACGCACCGCTGGGCCCAGCGCTCGCTCGACGCGCGCAATGCGTTCGTCGCGGAGAAAGGCAAAGGGCCGGCGCTCTTCGGCATCGTGCAGGGCGGGATCCATCTCGATCTGCGCAAGCAATCGGTCGAGGCGATCGGCGCCATGGACTTCGACGGTGTCGCGATCGGCGGCGTCTCTGTCGGCGAGCCGAAGCACGAGATGTTCGAGGTCGTGAACTACACGGCGCCGTTGTTGCCGGAGGAGAAGCCGCGGTACCTGATGGGCGTCGGGACGCCGGAGGATCTGGTGAACGGCGTGGCGGCCGGCATCGACATGTTCGACTGCGTGATGCCGACGCGGAACGCGCGCAACGGCACGCTTTTCACCAGCTTCGGGAAGGTCTCGATCAAGAACGCGAAGTTCGCCGCCGACCCGCGGCCGCTCGATCCGCAGTGCTCGTGTCTCACCTGCCGGACCGTTTCCCGGGCCTATTTGCGTCACCTTTTCGTCAACGGCGAGATCGCGGCTTCGGTGTACAACACCATCCACAACGTCTGGCATTACCTTGACTTGATGCGGTCGATCCGGCAGAGTATCGCGTCCAAATCATTCGGGTCTTTCCGCGACTCCTTCCTGTCGCGGAAATCGAGCGGGGACGCCGACGCCGGGTAGACCGCGGCGTGGTGCCGGCAAGAACAACACAAGAGAGTCCATGAATACGATAGCTCTGCTTCAAACCGCCGCCCCTTCGGGCGCTGCTTCCCTCCTCATCAACCTCGCGCCGATCGCGGTGATCGTGGTCGTCTTCTACTTCCTGGTGATCGCCCCTGCGAGCAAGCAGCGGAAGAAGACCCAGGACATGCTCAGCTCGCTGAAGAAGGGCGATCAGGTCGTCACCAGCGGCGGGATTTACGGGACGATCCAGGGTGTTGAGGCCGAATACGTCTACCTGAAGATTGCCGAGAATGTAAGAGTGAAAATCGCGCGTTCTGCCGTTTCCAGCGTCGTCGGAAACGAGTAGGACGCGTTCCGCCCTTGGAGGATTCGTGAACAGCAATATCCTGTGGAAAGTCGGGCTGATCATCGCCGTGCTGGTGGTCTTCACCGTGGCCATCATCCCGACGAAGAGCAACCCCGAGCCGATCAAACGCGGCCTCGACCTCAAGGGTGGAACCCACCTGGTCATGCGCGTCAACGTCGGCGATGCCGTCCGTCTGGAGACGGACCAGGCGTCCGAGGCGCTGAAGGCGCAGGCTGGAAAGAACAGCCTGCCGGTGCCGGTCACGCGCCGCGTCAATGACTCCACGTTCCTCGTCGCCCCGCCGCAGGGCGTTTCGACGGCCGAATACGAACGGCTGGCGAAGGATTACCTGCCGGCCTTCGAGATGAGCCGCACGGCGGACGGAGCCCTCCAGTTCCGCATGAAGCCGGCGAACATCACGACCATCGAGCGCGACACCATCGCGCACGCCGTCGAGACGATCCGCAACCGCGTGGACGCGCTCGGAGTCACGGAGCCGATCATCGCTCCGGAGAGCGGCAACCGCATCGTCATCCAGCTCCCCGGCGTCGACGATCCGGCCCGCGTCAAAGACATCATCAAGACCACCGCCCAGCTCCAGTTCCGCCTCGTGGAAGGCAACCCCGGCCCGGACGTGCAGTCCGTGCTGAACAGCCTTCCGGCCGCGATGCGGACGGAGGTGGACGTCTTCCCCTCGACGCGCCAGGATGAGCTGGGTCGTGCGACGGGAACCGAGTACTACGCCGTGCGCAAGACGGTTCCGGTCTCCGGCACCGATCTCAAGAACGCCCGCGTCCAGAAGGGCCGTCTCGGCGAGCCGGTCATCGGCTTCTCCATGACGCCGGAGGGCGGCCGCAAGTTCGGCGACCTCACCGGCGCGAACGTCGGCAAGCGCCTGGCGATCGTGCTCGACGAGAAGATCCGGTCGGCGCCGACCATCAACTCCCGCATCGAAGACCAGGGCGTGATCGAAGGCCGTTTCACGACCCAGGTAGCGAACGATCTCTCGCTCATCCTCCGCAGCGGCTCGCTGCCGGCGTCGCTCACGACGCTCGAGGAGCGCACCGTCGGCCCGTCGCTCGGCCGCGACTCCATCCGCCAGGGCGTCACCGCCTCGGTCATCGGGTTCATCGCCCTCATCCTCGCCGTGCTGCTCTACTACCGCGGCGCGGGCATCAACGCCGTCGTCGCCCTGCTCCTCAACCTCATCATCCTCCTGGGCATGATGGCGTTCTTCAAGGCGACGCTGACGCTGCCGGGCATCGCCGGCATCATCCTGACGCTGGCGATGGCCGTCGACTCGAACGTGCTCGTGTTCGAGCGCATCCGCGAGGAGCTGCGCGAGGGCAAGACCGTGCGCGCCGCCATCGACCAGGGCTTCGCCCGCGCGTTCGTCACGATCATCGACACGCACATGACGACCATCATCTCGGCGCTCTTCCTCTTCCAGTTCGGCACCGGTCCGATCAAGGGGTTCGCCGTCACGCTGCTCATCGGTCTCACGGCGTCGGTCTTCACCGCGTTCTTCGTCTCGCGCGTGATCTTCGACATCATCTACAAACCGCAAGACCGTCCGCAGACGCTCAGCATCTAGGGGCGGGGAGAGAGAACCATGCAACTGTTCGTCGACACCAAATACGACTTCGTCAAATGGCGCTTGGCGGCGGTGGCCTTCTCGGTCATCTTCGTCCTCGCCGGCTTTGGCTTCTATCTGAAGAACGGCATCAACTGGGGCATCGACTTCGCCGGCGGCGCGAACATCGTCCTGAAGTTCAAAGACGCCGTTCCTCTCGACCGTCTCCGCTCCGACCTCAAGGACGCCGCCATCCAGCAGTACGGCAAGGCCGAGGACAAGTCGGTGCTCATCCGCCTGCCGCAGCAGAAGCGTGAGGGCGACTACGCCGGCCAGATCGTCGAGAAGCTCCGCCAGGATCTGAACCCGGGCGCCGCTCCGGCCGCGCTCGACCTCAACTTTCACGGCCGCGACCGTCTGACCGATCTCTTCATGCAGAAGGATCCGGCGACGAAGGGCACGAACGATCAGGCTCGGACCTATTACGCCGATCTCGCCCAGGCCATCATCAACAAGCGCTCCGAGCTCGGCCTCTTCACCAGCTACGACCAGCTCAACACCGTTCCGGGCCTCACCACGAACGTGGTGCAGGTGCTGCGCGGCAACAGCTATCTCGGCGCGTTCAACGTGCTCAATCAGGAGACGGTCGGTCCGCAGGTCGGCGCCGAGCTGCAGCAGAAGGCGGTGCTCGCCGTCATTCTCTCGACGCTCGCGATGGGCTTGTACCTCTGGATCCGCTTCGACGCCATGTTCGGCGCCTCGGCCATCGTCTGCATCCTTCACGACATCTTCGTGTCGGTCGCGTTCCTGGGCATGATCAACGGCGAGGTCTCGCTGAACATCGTCGCCGCGTTGCTCCTGATCGTCGGCTTCTCGATCAACGACACGGTCGTCATGTACGACCGCGTTCGCGAGAACCGGAAGAAGATCAAGACGCGGATGTCGTTCGAAGACCAGCTGAACATGGCGATGAACCAGACGCTGTCCCGGACGATCCTCACCTCCGGCACGGTCGTCATCGTCCTCATCGCGCTGCTGCTGTTCGGCGGCAAGGTGATCCACGAGTTCGCCTGGATCCTCCTCGTCGGCGTGCTCGCCGGCACGTACTCCACGATCACGATCGTTCCGGCGGTCGCGATTGCGTGGAACAACATGACCGGCCGCAAGCGCGACATCACCGGCCCGACGTCTTCCCGCCGCTCGGAAGAGCCGGCGCGCGAGACGGGCCCGGGCGTGCGCAAGCGCCGCGCCGGCTAGGCCCACTCCAAAACCGACTTTACGAAAGGGCGGCTTCGGCCGCCCTTTTTCGTTCTCGTCGAGGTCT
>JAFAVZ010000438.1 GCA_019242175.1 Acidobacteriota bacterium | reverse complement strand
GCAACGTTCCGGAAGGGAACCGACTGAACATCGCTGCTTTCGACAAGGCAAAGGCCATCGAGCACTTTCGCCGCTCGAAAGACGAGCAGGCGATGCAGTGGCTCGATCCGGGCTACCAGCCGCGCCCCGGCTTCAAGCCCGGCGCGGGGCAGATCCGCGTCGAGTCGCGCCTCGGCTTCTTCTATCACTCGCTCGAAATCCGCCAGCGGCTCAAGGAGCTCGTGACGGAAAGCCTTCGGCCGAACATCACCTGGCGCCAGCAGAGCCCTCCGAAGTTTCACGTGTACCTTTTCTGCACCCTTGCCGGCGGTACCGGCTCGGGGAGCTTTCTTTCCGCGGCGTACCTCGTGGACGCGATCCTCCGCGAGCAGAACTGGCAGCCGCGAATCGTGGCGAACCTCCTGCTGTCGACGCTGATGCTGGAGAAAGTCGGTCCCGAGTTGCATCCCGACATCCATGCGAACACGTACGCAGCACTGAAGGAGCTGGAGCACCTGACGAAGCTCGACTATGCGCAGGTGAAGCGCGAGGGACGGACGCACGACCAATTCGTCTATTGCCGAGACGAGAACAATCACGCGGTTCAGGTCGTGCGTTCACGACCGGCGTTTCTCTCCTTCATCTTCGACCGTCCGCCACATCTCGGATTGCCCGATGCCGAGGCTGCGATCGCAGATGCGGCCTTTCTGCAGGTCTTCACCCCGATCATCGACAACCTTGCCGGAGAGCTCGATAACTACGAGAAGAACCTCGAGGAGCTGACCTACTTCCCGGGTGATCTCAAGAATCTCGGGCAGGGCTATACGAAGAACTTCGGCGCGTTTGGTGCGGCGGCGCTGGTGCTGCCAGGCCACGAACTGCTCGAATACTGCTCGGCGCGTTTCGCGGCGCAGGCGATCCGCAGCCAGATTACGTTCAGTGTCGACCCGACGAATCCGGCAGACGATCGCGCACGAGCATTGGCCAAGCTCGCAGTCGACTACTCCGATCCGAAGTTTCTGAACATGTCGGACGAAGGCCGCGAGCGGGCAATTCACCAATCGTTCGTCGCCTCGGTGCAGGAGATGGCTCGCCAGGACAAGAGCCAGGATCTCCTCGAAGGTTTCTGGTTCCGAATGGTCGAGTCGATCGACGAAGGCCGGCAGACGGGCGTCGACGAGAAGGGCGAGCCGGTGCGCGGCGAGTCGCTGACGCGTCTCGTGGAGCGAAAGCTCGAGGAGGCGCGGCGCGACCTGCTGAACAAAGTCTCGATCAAAGAGCGCGCGTTCGTGTTTCATCGCGAAGCGGTGAACCAGTACGTCGAGCTCGTGAGTCGCCTCATCGAGGACATCCGCGGAGCGCGGCAGATCGTCGACGAAGGCGTACGCGGACTGGAAATCGCTTCCGGAGAGGGCGAGATGGTGACGGATCTCAAGCTGGATCCGATCGCCGAACGCTACCTGGCGCTCCGCCTCCTCGATCGCTGCGAAACGCAGTGGATTCCGGATGCCCAGCAGCAACTGGATAAGGCGAAGCTGCACGACATCGGTAATCCGAAAGTACGCGAGCGCCTGGAACGCGAGCAGTTCGAGACGCTGCGCGACATCGCGGCAACGAAGCGGATGTTCGGCGGCGATCAGGACTTCTTCAGCGCACGTGATGAAGCGCAGGAAAGCGTTCGCACTGTGGCCAGCGCGGCGCGGAAAATGTTCGATGCCGAGATCCGTCTTCGCCAGCTGCGGGCGTTGCTCGCGTATCTGCAACGCCGTTCGCATCAGTACGCGCGGCTCGCTACGCGGATGGATTCTCTGGTCCTCGAGCTGGAGCGCGAGGCGGAACGGCTGCGCCGCGGGGAGACGGCGCTCGTCGCCCCGCTCGCGTTGCGCGTCGAAGTATTCGAGACCCTCGACGAGCCGCGGCAGCGCATCTGGGATCGCGTTTATCGCGCGCTCTTCGTAGACGGGGGACGCTATCTCGGCACCTTCGATCGCCAGATGCTGGCCGAGACGATCGCCCAGGAGCTCAAGCCGGTCGTGCGCGGCGACGGCACGGTAGCTGAGAAGTCGATCGATCAGACGGTTTCGGATCTACGCCGCTCGTTGCGTGAGCTCGGTCGCGAGCGCCTCCGTCCGGCGATTTTCGGCCAGGTCGGCCAACCAGGGCTCGATCTCGTTCGTGGGCTGGAGCTGGAAGCGCAGCTCATCCTGGAGCGAGGCAAGCGCCCGGGTGAGGGAGTCTCCGAAGAGGAGATCGATGAATA
>JAFAVZ010000413.1 GCA_019242175.1 Acidobacteriota bacterium | reverse complement strand
GTCGACGCGAAGGCGCCGACGGAGATCCGCGACAAGGCGTACCTCGAGCTCGCGGTCGTGCAGTTCGAGAGTCAGCGTTTCGACGATGCGATCAAGACCGTCCGCGCGTTCCAGAAGGTGCAGACGAAAGGGGAGTCGATCGAGCGGGCCCGCCTCCTGGCCGGGCAGGCTTATTACCTCCAGGGCAACCTCCTCGGCGCGGTCAACGAGTTGCGGAACTTCAAGGCGACGTATCCGAACTCGCCGTTGATTCGCGACGTCAACGTCTTCCTGCCCCAGGTCGAAGAGCAGCTGCAGAAGAGCAAGTAAATGATGATGCGGTCGGTGCGGGCGCTCCTTCCTGCTCTCCTTTTCGCGACGGCCGCCTTTGCGCAGTTCGGGTCGTCGGGCGCCAGCTCCCCGCCGGCGGTGCTCGTCACCGCGCAGGGTCAGGTCGACTCGCGCAGCGGCGACGACGTCAAGGCGACGATCACCGCCACGATCACGGCCGGCTGGCACATCAACTCCGCGAAGCCGCTCGATGAGTACGTCATCCCGACGACGCTGACGCTGACCACCGCCGATCTCGTCGGCGAGCCGCAGTTCCCGCCGCACGAGCTGAAGGCATTCAGCTTCAGCGGCGACAAGAAGATCGCGGTCTATGAAGGCACGATCAGGATTCCGTTCGCGGCGAAGCTGAAGCCGGGCGCGAACGAGATCGCCGGCACGCTGAACTACCAGGCGTGCAGCGACAGCGTCTGCCTGCCGCCGAAGAAGGTCGAGATCAAGATCGCCGTGGGTGATGGCATCACCCCGACGACTTCAGCGCCGGCGACCGGCTCTTTCACCCCGCTGACCGAGGCGCCGAAAGGGGATGCGCCGAAAGCGAGCTTGTTCGGGAGTGACATCGCGGCCACGGCCTCCTCGCGCGGCCTGCCGCTCACGCTCTTCGCCATCTTCATCCTCGGCCTCGCTCTGAACCTCACGCCGTGCGTCTATCCGCTGATCCCGATCACGATCGGCTACTTCAGCTCCCAGAGCGGCGGCAGCCGCAGCCAACGCGTCGCGCTCTCGTCGCTGTACGTGATCGGCATCGCCATCACGTACTCCGTGCTCGGCGTCTTCTCCGCGCTTTCCGGACGCCTCTTCGGCGCCTGGTTGCAGTTGCCGGGCGTGTTGATCTTCTTCGCGCTGCTGATGCTCGTGATGGCGTCGTCGATGTTCGGCGCGTTCGAGATCCGCGTGCCGCACTTCATCGCCGACCGTTCCGGCGGCCGCGCCGGCCTCGGCGGCGCTTTGATCATGGGCCTGCTCATCGGCATCGTCGCGGCGCCGTGCGTCGGGCCGTTCGTGATCTCCCTGATCGCGCTCGTCAGCTCGATCGGCTCTCCCTTCCTCGGCTTCCTCATGTTCTTCGTCCTCGCCCTCGGCCTGGGCGTGCCGTATCTGCTGCTCGGCATCTTCTCGTCCGGACTCTCCTCGATTCCGCGCAGCGGGATGTGGATGGTCCAGGTGAAGAAGGGGATGGGCTTCATCCTCATCGCCATGGCGTTCTACTTCCTCCGCCCGCTGATCGGCGACGAAGTGTTCCGCTGGGGCGTAGCGCTCAGCCTCCTCGTCGGCGCGATCTATCTCTTCGCGATCCGCACGCCGCAGGCGAAGGCTCTGCGGCTGGCGATTGCGGCTCTGCTGCTCGTCAGCGGCGTCGCGTTCGCGTTGCCGCGCAAGCATTCCGAGGGGCTGACCTGGGCGAAGTACGACGAGAAGGTGCTGGCCGATGCGAAGGCGTCGGGCAAGCCGGTCGTCATCGACTTCTACGCCGACTGGTGTCTGCCGTGTAAAGAGCTCGACGAGAAGACGTTCCCGGATGCGAAGGTGAAGGACGAGCTCGCGCGCTACGTGCGAGTGAAGGCCGATCTCACGCGCCCCGAGGATCCGCGGACGCAGGCGCTGACGAAGCAGTACGGCATCGCCGGCGTTCCGACGCTGGTCTTCATCGATCCGTCGGGCAACGAACGGAAAGAGATGCGGCTC
>JAFAVZ010000326.1 GCA_019242175.1 Acidobacteriota bacterium | reverse complement strand
CATCGCGACGGCGCTCGCCGGGTTCGCGCGCGGCTTCCTATCACTCTTCGTGACGCGTTCCGCGGTCGGCGTCGGCGAGGCGGCGTACGGCACGATCGCGCCCGCGCTGCTCTCCGATCACTTCCCGGTCGAGAAGCGCGGCCGCATCTTCGCCATCTTCTTCGCCGCCCTTCCCGTCGGCTCCGCCCTCGGCTACGTGCTCGGCGGATTCGTGAACCATCATTGGGGCTGGCGCGCCGCGTTCTGGATCGCCGGTACGCCCGGCCTCCTGCTGTCCCTGCTCGTGCTCGCGGTGAAGGAAGTGCCACGCGGCCAGCACGACGATCCGTCGACGATGCACGCCGCGCCGAAGGACCAGACGGCGCTCGGCAAGTACCTCGATCTCCTGAAAAATCGTCAGTACGTGCTGACGGTCCTCGGCTACGCGGCGTATACCTTCGCTCTCGGCGGACTCGCGTTCTGGACGCCCTCTTTCCTGGAGCGCGAACGCGGTTTGGCGCCGACCGAGGCGACGGTGACGTTCGGCGGCATCGTCGTCGTGACCGGCTTCGTCGGCACCTTCCTTGGCGGCTTCGTGGGTGACTGGCTGTTGAAGAGGACGAAGCAGTCGTATCTCTGGGTGTGTGGCGTCTCGGCGCTGCTCGCCGCGCCCTTCGCATACGTCTCGTTCAGCCAGCCGAACAAAGAGGTGTACTTGCCGGCGATGGTGATCGCCGAGATCTTCGTGTTCGCCTCGACCGGGCCGGTGAACTCCGCGATCGTGAATCTCGTCTCGCCGATGGAGCGCGCGAGCGCGGTCGCGTTGTCCATCTTCGTGATGCATCTCCTTGGCGACGTGCCCTCGCCGCCGTTGATCGGCATCGTGTCCGACCACACGTCGCTGGAGAAGGCGTTCCTGATGGTGCCGGTCGCGATCCTGATCTCGGGCTTGATCTGGTCCTACGCGGCGTGGAGAGGCGGGCGGCCGGAACACGCCGCGGCCTGACGCAATGCGCGACGCGATCACGCGCTTCTTCCGTTTCGCCGCGAACGTATTCTTCCGGCGCATCGAAGTCGTCGGCCTGGAGCGCATCCCGGCGAACGAGCCGGTGATCTTCGCCGTCAATCATCCGAACGCGCTCGTCGATCCGCTCTTCATCCTCTGCTTCGCGCCGCGGCCGGTCTCGTTTCTGGCGAAGGCGCCGCTCTTCCGCTATCCGCTGATCGGCTTCTTCGCCCGTGCATTCGACGCGATCCCGGTCTATCGCAAGCAGGACAACGTCGCGGGCACGAACCGCGAGACGTTCACGCGCGCGCGGCAGGTGCTGGCGAAAGGCGGCGCGATCGCCATCTTCCCCGAGGGGACGACGCATAGCGATGCGCGGCTGAAGGAGCTCAAGACCGGCGCCGCCCGCATCGCCCTCGGCGCAGGATTGCCGGAGATCGCGGTGATCCCGACGGGCATCTACTACACGGAGAAATACGCGTTCCGCAGCGACGCGCTGGTATGGTTCGGCGACGCGATTGCCGTCCACGCGGCGACCGTCGACGAGAACGGCGAGCCGGCCGCGGAGCCGGTCGAAACGCTGACGCGCGCGATCGAGCAAGGGCTCAGCGACGTCACGCTGCAGGCCGACTCGCACGCCGCGCTCGATCTCGTGCGCCGCGCGGAGCGCATCTTCACCGCCGGCGACGCGGACCTCGCCGAGGAGCTGGAGATCCGCAAACGGTTCATCGCCGGCTACCTCTATTTATGCGAGCACGATCGACCGCGGCTTGCACATCTGGAGTCGGAGATCGCGCGGTTCGAGTCGGAGCTGCGCGCGGCGCACCTCGACCCGGAGACGCTGCGCGCCGAGGGGTTGCGCATCGACGTCGTGTCGATCCTGCTGCTGCTCGTGCTCCTGCCGATCGCCGTCGTGGCCGCGATCGCGAACTACCCGACGTATCGCCTCATCGGCTTCCTCGCGACGCGGTTGACGAAACGCGAACGCGAGCTGATCGCGACGTTCAAGTTCGTCGGTGCGCTGCTGCTCTACCCGCTGACATGGATCGCGATCGCGTCCCTCATCGGATGGCGCTTCGGCTGGTGGCCGGCGATCGGCGCGCTGATCGTGCAACCGCTCGGCGCGTACCTCGCGCTGCGCGTGTCAGAGGAGCTCGATGAGGTGATCGGCCGCGCACGGGCGCTCGTACGACGCCGCGCGCGCAACCAGCTGATCAAACAACGGGAACGGCTTCGGGAAGAGTTCCTGGCGGTGGCCGCGGAGATGGCGGCGTAGCAGCCGTGTCATCCTGAGCCCCGAAGAGGGCGAAGGATCTCCCGATGCGGGCGCGACCCGCACGTGCCAGGAGATCCTTCACAGTCTTCGCTGTTCAGGATGACACCGGGAGGCGCGGTTAGTAAGCGCAGCCGTGTCATCCTGAGCCCCGCAGAGGGCGAAGGATCTCCTGATGCGGGGGCGACCCGCACGTGCCCGGAGATCCTTCACAGTCTTCGCTGTTCAGGATGACACCGCGATGGAAGTGCGGTAGTAAGCGCAGCGGTGTCATCCTGAGCCCCGAAGAGGGCGAAGGATCTCCTGATGCGGGCGCGACCCGCACGAGCCAGGAGATCCTTCACAGTCTTCGCTGTTCAGGATGACACCGGGAGATGCGGTAGTAAGCGCAGCCGTGTCATCCTGAGCCCCGTAGAGGGCGAAGGATCTCCTGATGCGGGGGCGACCCGCACGTGCCAGGAGATCCTTCACAGTCTTCGCTGTTCAGGATGACACCGCCGCCGGCGCCGTCGCCGGCGTCGCCGCGGCCCGCCGCAGCTCGAATGCGCGTACGAACACGAAAGCGAGCAGCGCCACGAGGAACACCACGAGCAGCATCCACGCATTCGCCTGCAGCGTCTCGATGATCGTGCGGTACACCTCGAGCACCCAGCGGTCGCGGGTCAGGATCAGCGCCGGGTCGTCCTTCACGCGCGGCGTGATGTATTTCTCCAGCTCCCAGATCCGGACGCCGCCGGAGATGCCGACGACGTAAGTCGCGAACGTGACGTAGCGGTGCCACGCGGATCCGAGCTGGTCGGAGATCACGCGGTTGAAGATCGCGCGCAGCGGAGCGTGGAAGACTCTCGCGACGATGTACGAGCAGATCGTCGCGATGGCGAACGTGACGGCGAGCAGAGTCAGGAACATGCGGTTCTCCTTGTCAGAAACGCGAAGTTGATGGGCGGCGCGAACGCGGCGGCAACGCCGGCGATCGCGCCGACGGCGTGCGCGAGCGGCACGGGGACGATGCCGGCGCCGAGCTCCGAAGCGAACATCGGCGAGCCGGTGAAGAGCTCGTAAGCGATCTTGCCGCCGAACCCGAGACCGGCGGCGAGGATGAGAAAGAGCGTCGCTCGCTCGCCGCTTCGCCGCTCGCTCGTGAGGAGGCAGGCGAGAAGCGCGAACAGCGCGGAGTCGAGGCCGGAGAGTCCGCGATAGCTGCCGATCGCCGGCGCCAGCGCGCCGATCGCGAGCGGTACAGCCACGGCGCTCCCGGAAAGCGCCAGGAGGTAGCGAGTCCGGGAGCGCCGTTCGCACGCGATGCCGAGCGGGATGAACACCGCGAGACCCCAGAGAAACTGATCCGTCGACCAATGCACGAAGTGACACGTCACGACCGTCCACGGCGCGGCGCCGCGCGCGAATGCGAGCGCGGGCGCGTTGCCCAGGAGGGTGGCGGCGGCCGCCAGCGCGGCGAGGAGAAGGGTGATCATGAAGCATCGCCTCCTTCCTTCTTCTTCTGCCTCGCGGCCCACGCCGCGGCCGCCAGAGTGAGAGCGATGGTGCCGCTGATCGGATCGATCGCGCCGCCGCCTCCGAGGGAGTGCGATTTGCCGCCGTTGAACATCGGCTGCTGCTTGTCCACATGATGCGAAACGATCGGCTGGCTCGCGCGGGCCGTCTGCGCCGCGTGTTCCGCGGCGACGCGTTTCTGGTTGTTGCGCTCGATGCCGTGCTTCGTGAAGTCGGCGTCGGAGAGCACGACCATCGACGTGTAGTCGGTCACGAGCTGGTATTGCAGACCGAGGTTTTGGATCGTCGACTTGCCTTCGTCTTCGACGATGACTCCGCCGTCGATTTTCGTCTGCGTGTCCTCGATCCGGTCGAGCGCCCACAGACGCTCCAGCTCCGGATTCGACGCGTCGACGTTCGGGAAATCGAACGTCGCCTTGTACGTCTCGTCTTTGCCGGTGAGCTTCGCGGCGAGCGTCACGTTCGCCGTGCCGCCTTGCTTGTAGCGCCCGAACACGACGAGCTGTTGCCCGCGATAGACCTTACCGAGCAGCTCGTCCGTCTTGTCGAACGTCTCGACGCCGCTGATCTTCAGCGTCGCGTCGTGCAGGCACTCGCTCGTGATCTTCGACTTCGCGAGCATGATGGATCCGACGATGTCGTCGTCGTTCGAAACCGCCTGATAGAAGCCGCCGGTCGCGTCGGCGATCACGCGCATCAGCGGCCAGTTCGCGCTGTTACCCATGAGGAAGCCGAAGACGCGTACGTCATACTTTTTCAGCAGCGCGCGGAACTCCTTCGGGTCGACGATGCCCTGGTTCGTGACGCCGTCCGTGACGAGGACGATGCTCGTCGCGCGGTCGTCGTCCAGTTTGTCGAGCGCGATCTGCAGGCCGGCGTAAACATTCGTGCCGCTCTCGGTGTGCAGCTTTCCGACGGCTTCGGTCCAGGCCGCGACGTTTTGCGGACTCGCATCGACGAAGCCGTTGGTGAGATCGCGCGCGTTGTCGCTGAACGTGACGATGCGGAAGCGATCGCCCGGCTTCATCTGGCCGAGGGCTTTGGAGACTCCTGCCGCGAGCGTTTGGAGCTTCGACGCCATGCTGCCGGAGACGTCGAGCACGAACGTGTAATCCGCGCCGTTCTTGATCGGCTGGAGGTCCATGCCCGGCGTCACGACGAGCATGAACGTGCCGGGCTTGTTCGCGTCCGGCTTGTACGTCACGAGCTCGACGCGGCCGGGCAGGTTGTCGACGAGGCGGTAGTAGAGGATGAAGTCTTTGCCGAGCTCCGCGCCTTCGCGATCGATGGCGACTTTGTAGTGGCCGGCGTCGACCTTCGTGATCTTCGCGTCCTGCGTTGCGCCGGGGATGCGCACGTCGTCGACCGGCCACTCGGATTTCAGCTCGACGTCGACGGTGAAGTGCTCCTCGACCTTCGCGTTGCGCGTCCAGAACTGCGACGCGGCGGGATCGTCGGTGCCGCCTTCTTCGAGCGGATAGACGTAGCGGCCGATGCCGGTGTCGATCGGCAGCGGCTGGTAGTAGACGAAGCGCACTTTCGTGTCCGCGTGCGCCTTCACCGGCGAGACGGCGAAGGAGAATTTCTGGTAGCTGTCCTTTTCGGCGAGGCCGGCGTCGTTGCCGGCGTCCCTCTCCTCTTCGTAGACGCGGCGCGCCTCTTTCGCCTCGACGACCTCGCCGTTCAGCTCCTTCTCGCCGGCCCAGATCGTCATCTCGGAGAGGCTGGCGGACTTCGGCAGCGGGAACGTGTAGATGGCTTCGAGGTCTTTGTCGTTCGGGTTCGTGAAGACCTGCGTGACTTCCGATCGCGCCCAGCCGTTGTTGATGACGACGGCGAGGTGATGCTTCTTGATCTGGATCGGCAGGTCGGGACTGGAAGTCGGTTTGAGCGTGCCCGCGGCCTGGGCGCTGAGCGCGGTCAGGATGGCGAGGGCGGAGAGGGCGAAACGGCGCATGATGCTTCCTCCTTGTTGCGCCGCTCCTATCGCGAGGGAGGTGCCGATCATCAACTCATTGATTCTATTGGTGAGCGTGCCGGCTCGTGTCTCGTCGGTGGCTCATTCAATGCCGATCGCTGTACATTGAATGCATGCGCCTCTTTGCCAATGATCGCGAGAAGCACCTCGCGATCGAGACCGCCGCTCTTGCGTACGCCAATCCCTTCCTCGAAGACCGCATCCTTCACGAGCAGCGTCTCCTCGGACGCGACTACGTTCCGAGCCAGCCGTATTGGAGCCTGGAGACGGATCTCGATCGGAAGGACAACGTCGAGCGGATCTCCGAGCTCTCGACGCGCCTGGCGATCACGCTCCGCGACCGGCTCGCGGAAGGGGCGAAGGCGACGGACGAGGAGCGGCGGCTGTACGAGGACGTCGTGATTTACGTCGTCTACGAGCGGTATCGAGATGGCTTTCTCGAGCTGGATGTGCGAGGGGAGCGGGGACGCGTCGGATTCTGGCCCGCGTTCCGCCGCGATCTCGTCGATTTCCTCCCCGAGCGCGCGCAAGACGCGGCGCATCTCTTCGCCTGCTTCTATCAGGTCCGCCGCGCGTTCCAGCACATCTTCACGGCGATCATCGGACGCTCGCGCGTCGCGGCCAGGCTCCGCGCGGCGGCGTGGCAATCGATCTTCAGCCACGACATGCGCCGTTACCGCCGTTCGCTCCACGCGCGCATGGCGGACACCACGACGCTGATCACCGGTCCGACCGGCACCGGCAAGGAGCTCGTCGCGCGGGCGATCGGGCTCTCGCGCTATCTCCCGTTCGACGAGCGCACGGAACGCTTTGCGGAAGGCTCGTCGTTCGTCGGCCTGAACCTCACCGCGCTCTCGCCGACGGTGCTGGAGTCGGAGCTGTTCGGCCACCGCAAGGGCTCGTTCACCGGCGCGATGCACGACCGCGAGGGTTATCTCGAATCGTGCGGGGAGCACGGAACGGTCTTCCTCGACGAGATCGGCGAGGTCGATCCCGCGGTGCAGGTCAAGCTCCTCCGCGTCCTCCAAAACCGCACCTTCCAGCGCCTGGGCGACACCGCTACGCGGCGCTTCAAAGGGAAGATCGTCGCCGCGACGAATCGCGATCTCGTGGCCGAGATCGCGCGCGGACGCTTTCGCGAAGACTTCTACTACCGCCTCTGCTCCGACACGATCGTGACGCCGTCGCTCGACGAACAGCTGCGCGGCGAGCCGGACGAGTTGCGCCATCTCGTCCGCTTCATCTCCGCGCGCGTCGCCGGCGAGGAGGAGGCCGCAACGCTGACCGACCAGGTGTGCGACGCGATCGCGCCGATGCGCGACTATCGCTGGCCGGGCAACTTCCGCGAGCTCGAACAGTGCGTGCG
>JAFAVZ010000398.1 GCA_019242175.1 Acidobacteriota bacterium | reverse complement strand
CCTTTTCGCGTTCTCGAATCCTTCCACGCACATCCGGATCAGCGCGCCGAGGTCGGCGACTTCGAACGGCTTCCGCAGCACGCCCGACACGATCGTCGGATCGACTTCCTTGAACTTCTGATCGGTGTAGGCGGTGATGACCAGGACGATCGGTTTCTGCAGCGGCGCGTGTTCCTTCAGGTACTGGATCACGCCGAAGCCGTCGAGGCGCGGCATCATCAGGTCGAGCAGGACGACTGCGTATTCGTGCTGCCGGAGCATTTCCACCGCTTCCATGCCGTCCGTCACGCAGTCGACGTCGAGCCGTTCCCGGCGGACGATCGTGCAGACCAGCCGGCGAATCGCCGGATCGTCGTCGGCCACCAGAACTCTTGCGCTCATGAGCCGCAAAGAACTTCGAGAAATGTGCCAGGCCGGCACGGCCGGCGGCGTTGGTTGGCCAAGGCTTCACGAGGCTCTTCGGCGAAAAGCAAGGACTTCTGGTGTTCCCAGCAGAAACGCTGTAATGAACCCGCGCGGACTGCGTCTTGGAGCACATGAACGAAATCGATCCTGTTTGCGGCATGAAGGTCGACCCGGCGCGAGCGGCAGCGAGCGCGACCGTGGGCGGCAAGACTTTCTATTTCTGCTCGGTGGGTTGTCAGAAGAAGTTCACCGCGCCTGCTGCGGACGGGCTGAAGCCCGCCGCCACGTCTCCATCGTCCCAGTGGACCTGCCCGATGCATCCGGAGGTCGTGCGCGACGGGCCGGGCGCCTGCCCGATCTGCGGCATGGCCCTCGAGCCGATGACGATCTCTCTCGACGACGCCCCGAACCCGGAGCTCGTCGACATGACCCGGCGCCTCGTCATCAGCGCGATCCTCACCGTGCCGCTCGTCGCCTTGATGTTCATCGGCGGCCACTGGCCCTGGGTCGAGCTCGCACTCGCGACGCCCGTCGTCCTCTGGGCCGCGTGGCCGTTCTACGGCCGCGGCCTCCGTTCCCTCAACATGTTCACGCTGATCGCCCTCGGCGTCTCCGTGTCCTACGCGTTCAGCATCGCCGCGCTCCTCGTGCCGCGCCTCGCGCTCGTCGGCCTCTACTTCGAGCCGGCCGCGGTCATCATCACCTTCGTCCTCCTCGGCCAGGTGCTGGAGCTCCGCGCGCGCAACCGCACCGGCGCCGCCATCCGCGCCCTCCTCGGCCTCGCTCCGAAAACCGCGCGACGCATCGCGCACGGCCACGAGATGGACGTCCCGCTCGATCAGGTGCGCGTCGGCGACCGCCTGCGCGTGCGTCCGGGCGAGAAGGTGCCGGTCGACGGCGTGGTCGTCGAAGGCACGAGCAACGTCGACGAGTCGATGGTGACCGGCGAGCCGTTGCCGGTCGCGAAACAATCCGGCGACGCGGTCATCGGCGGCACCGTCAACGCGAACGGCTCGCTCGTGATCGAAGCGCGGCGCGTCGGCAGCGACACGCTGCTCGCGCGCATCGTGCAGCTCGTTTCGGAGGCGCAACGGAGCCGGGCTCCGATCCAGAGGTTGGCGGATGTCGTGGCGTCGTGGTTCGTCCCGATCGTCATCGGCATCGCCCTGCTCACGTTCGCGATCTGGTTCTTCCTCGGCGCGCCGACGTACGCGCTCGTGAATGCCGTCGCGGTGCTGATCATCGCCTGTCCTTGCGCGCTCGGACTCGCGACACCGATGTCGATCATGGTCGCCGCCGGCCGCGGCGCGACGATGGGCGTGCTGTTCCGGAATGCCGAGGCGATCGAGGTGCTGCGCGGCGTCGACACGCTGGTCGTCGACAAGACCGGCACGCTGACTGTCGGCAAACCGCAGATCGTCACCGTGCGCGGCGAAGGCCTCGAGCTGGCGGCGGCGTTGGAGAAGGCGAGCGAGCATCCGTTGGCTGCGGCGTTCCCGCCGTCTTCCGCACACGTCGAGAACTTCCGCGCGCTGCCCGGACGCGGCGTCGCGGGACGCGTGGACGGCCGCGAAGTCGAAGTCGGTAACGTCTCCACCGGCGCGTTCGTCGCCGATGCGGAGGAACTGCGGCGCGATGGGCAGACAGCGATCTTCATCACCATCGACGGCGAGACGCGCGGCCTGATCGGCGTCGCCGATCCGATCAAAGACGGCGCGGCCGAGGCGATTCGTGCGCTGCATGGCGAAGGCATCCGCATCGTGATGCTCACCGGCGACCACCGCACCACCGCCGCGGTCGTCGCGCGGAAGCTCGGCATCGATGACGTGGTGGCCGAGGTGCTGCCCGATGGGAAGGCGGCGACGGTTCAGCGGCTGCAGGAGGAAGGACGCGTCGTGGCGATGGCCGGCGACGGCATCAACGACGCGCCCGCGCTCGCGGCCGCCCAGGTCGGCATCGCGATGGGAACCGGGACGGACGTGGCGATGGAAAGCGCCGGCGTGACGCTCGTGAAGGGCGACCTGCGCGGCATCCTTCGCGCCCGCCGCCTGAGCGAAGCGACGATGCGCAACATCCGCCAGAACCTGTTCTGGGCGTTCGCATACAACCTGCTCGGCGTCCCCATCGCCGCCGGCGCGCTCTACCCGCACTTCGGCCTGCTCCTCAGCCCGACGATCGCCGCCGCGGCGATGAGCCTCAGCTCCGTGTCGGTGATCGCAAACGCGCTGCGGCTGCGGTGGGCGGGGAGGTAGAGTTCCGGAAAGTGGGACGATTGCACCGCGCCGACTCAGTCAACCCCGATGTCAATCCTTCCGTCTTGATCGTCGAGGACGAACCCGCCATCCGACGCATGCTCGTCACGGCGTTGCGGCGCGAACCGTTGCGGGTCGCGCGGGCGGCGGACGGCGTTGGAGGGCTGGAAAAGGTGCAGCAATGCGACTTCGCGGTCACCGTCGTCGACCTCATGATGCCGCGCATGGACGGCTTCGATCTCATCGCCGCCCTTCCATCTGCTGACGGTTACTGGTTGCTGGTTACTAGTTGCTTGCGCACCTGCGCCTGCAACGGGCATCGGCACCAGCAACCAGCAACCAGCAACCAGCAACCGTTAACCAGTAACTGCTGGATCTTCGCTCTCCACGTAAGCCGGCACCCACGCCGGATCCGTGATGTCCAGCTCCGCCACCGTGTAGTACTTCATTCCACGACCACCTCGTTGATGCGGATCTCGTTCGTCAGCGTCTTGTAAACGGGGCAGCGATGCGCGATCTCGCCGAGCTTCGTCTTCTGCGCCGGCGTGAGCTGGTCGCCGAGGAGCTTGATCTTGACGTCGAAGCGATGGATGTAGCCTTCGTGCGTCAGGCAATCGGCGCAATCCTTCGCGTGCATCCGGTCATTCGTGATCGTCAGCTCCACGCCTTCCAGCGGAATCGAATCGCGTTTGGCGATGAAGTGCAGCGTCATCGCCGTGCATGCGCCGAGGGCGGCGGAGAGGTAGTCGTAGGGGGTGGGACCGGAGTCGTTGCCGCCTGCCGTCGACGGCTCGTCGGCGAGGAACTTGTGCGTCCCGGTGTCGATCTCCGTGAGAAAGCTGTTGCCCGCGCGAACCGTCACTGCACCCATCAGCCCGCTCCTTTCATGGGATGATGGTAACCCTCCATGTCGGAACAACAGACTGTCCTTCTCGTCGTTGCGGCATTCGCCGTGTTCTTCGTCCTGCTCGTCGTCTTCGCTCTCCGCAGGTCCTCGAAAACCGTCGAAGCCTTCTACCGACTCGGGCAGGAGCTGGGCTTTCAGGATCTCCGCCGCACGCGATTCTTCGGCGCGGGCGTGCGCGGGATGTGGAACGGTCATGCGGTGCGCATGCAGATGTTCGGGCGCTACAAGAGCATGCCCGAGCGGATCATCACCCAGATCACGACGCAGAGCCCGGGACGCATTCTGATCACGCGGCGCACCAGCGGCATTCTCAGCAAGCCGATGACGATGTTCGGGCCGCCGATCGTCACGCCGCAGAACCTCGCCGATCCGGAACGCTTCTGGGTGCGCAGCGATCAGCCGGCGTTCATCGAGCGCTTCTTCGCCGGTTCGAGCGTCGCGCCGCAGCTGGAGACGAACCTGATCGTGGCCTTCGACCTCGTCGATCTCAACGCGAAGCGCCTCGTGATCCGCCGCGCGACGGACGAGAGCAAGGTGCGCGAGAAGTACGGCATTCCGATGATCCGCTTCCGCCGCGACGCGAGCTACGTCGAGACGATCGCGCGCGAGGAGTGGCAGCTCGCGACGACGATGGTGCGCGAGCTCTCGCTGCGGCCGTGAGGGATGTTCTCTTCGCTCTCCACGCGCCGGTGGTGCATACATCGCGACCGCGATCGTGAAGGTGTCATCCTGAGCGCCGCAGAGCGCGAAGGATCCGTACCGATCTCGCGCTGCGCCTGAAGGTACGGATTCTTCGCCGTCTGCGCGGCTCAGAATGACACCGTCGCCTGTCATCCTTCGCGGAGGTTGGTTCGTACGCCAAGCCTCGTGGAGGCTTGGGCCAACAAGCGCTGCGCCTGAAGGTGGGGATTCTTCGCCGTCTGCGCGGCTCAGAATGACACCGTCGCCTGTCATCCTTCGCG
>JAFAVZ010000368.1 GCA_019242175.1 Acidobacteriota bacterium | reverse complement strand
CTCCGGCGGCGCGATGAAGAGCGTGTACACGCGCTCCGTGTCGGCGCCGTAGCGGTCGATGAGATCGTCCGGCGGCACCACGTTGAAGCGCGACTTCGACATCTTGCCGGTTTCCGGAATCAGCGGAATCGCCGAGTTGCGCTTCATCGGCACATTGTCCCGCCACTCCACTTCCCCGAGCGGCACCCAGGCCATGTTCTCCGAAGGATCGCGATAGCCTTCCTTCGTGATGACGCCCTGGTTGAACAGGCGCGCGAACGGCTCCTCGAACTTCACGAGGTTCATGTCGAAGAGCACGCGCGTGACGAAGCGCGCGTAGAGCAGGTGCAGGATCGCGTGCTCGATGCCCCCGATGTATTGATCGACCGGCAGCCAGCGATTGACGAGCGCGGAGTCGAAGATCTTCTGGTCGTCTTTCGACGAGATGAAGCGCGCGAAGTACCACGAGGAGTCGACGAACGTGTCCATCGTGTCCGTCTCGCGCCGCGCGTCGCCGCTGCACTTCGGACACGTGGTGTTCACGAAGCGCTTGTCCTTCGCCAACGGGTTGCCGTCGCGACCCGTGAACGGAACGTCGAGGGGCAACGCGACCGGCAGCTGATCCTCGGGCACCGGGACGATCCCGCACCGATCGCAGTAGATCATCGGAATCGGCGTGCCCCAGTAACGCTGGCGCGAGATCAACCAGTCGCGGAGGCGATAGCGGATCGTGCCTTCGCCGAGGCCGCGTTTCTCGATTTCTTTGATGATCGTCTCGATCGCCTGCGGTACCGGCAGACCGTCGATCGGACCGGAATTCGCGGCGATGCCGCTGTCATCCTTGAACGTGAACGGCAGCTCCGGCTCGCTGCCGTCTTTCGGACGAATCACCGGCCGGATCTGCAGCCCGTACTGCTTGGCGAACTCGAAGTCGCGTTCGTCGTGCGCCGGGACAGACATGATCGCGCCCGTGCCGTACTGCATCAGCACGAAGTTGCCGAGCCAGATCGGGATCTCTTCGTTCGTGAACGGATTGATCGCCGACTTGCCGGTGAAGTGCCCTTCCTTCCCCGCCTCTTGCCGCTCGACGTTCGTCTGGTTGCGGACCGACTCGATCCATTGCTCGATCTTCTCCCGCTCCGGGTGATCGGCGATCAGCGTCGGAACGTCGGGATGCTCCGGCGCGAGGACCATGAACGTCGCGCCGAAGATCGTGTCCGGACGCGTCGTGAAGATGCGGATCGGCTTGCCCAACGACGGCACGTCGAAGTCGACGTCGGCGCCGAGGGACTTGCCGATCCAGTTGCGCTGCATCGTTTTGACTTTGTCCGGCCAGTGCTCGAGCGTGTCGAGGCCGGCGTCGAGACGATCGGCGTATTCGGTGATCTTGAAGAACCACTGCTCCAGCTCACGCTGTTCGACGAGCGAGCCGCAACGTTCGCAGCGTCCCTCGACGACCTGCTCGTTCGCGAGCACGGTCTGGTCCTGCGGGCACCAGTTCACCGGCGCCTTGCCGCGGTACGCCAGGCCGCGTTTGTACATCTGCAGGAAGAGCCACTGGTTCCAGCGGTAGTACTCAGGCTCGCAGGACGCGAGCTCTTTCGACCAGTCGTAGAGGATGCCCCACCGCCCGAACTGCGCCTTCATGCGGCCGATGTTGCCGATCGTCCACTCGCGCGGATGGATGCCGCGCTTGATCGCGGCGTTCTCCGCCGGCAGGCCGAAGGCGTCCCAGCCCATCGGATTGAGCGCGGCGCGGCCCTGCATGCGGAAGAAGCGATAGAGGGCGTCGCCGAGGATGTAGTTGCGGCCGTGACCGACGTGGAGATCGCCCGACGGGTACGGGAACATGTTGAGCATGTACAGCTTGCGCCCGGACGCGGCGACGTCGATCTCCGCGACGCCCGAGTCCGCCCATCGCTGCTGCCACTTCGATTCGATGTCTTTGGGGGTGTAAGGCATAGAGCGCGAAAGTATAAGTGGTTACTGGTTGCTGGTTACTGGTTGCTCGTGCCTCCGCGTGTCGCGACGCCTTCTCCTAGTAACCAGCAACCAGCCGCCAGTAGCCACTCAACTACGGCCAGACGAACGTCACCGGGCCGTCGTTCTCCAACGCGACGAGCATCATTTCGCGGAACCTTCCCGTCTGCACCGGGATGCCGGTCGCTCCCAGCTCGGCGACGAACATCTCGAAGAGCCGCCTCGCCCGCTCCGGTTCCTCCGCGTTGTCGAACGACGGCCGCCGCCCCCGCGCGATCGAGCCCGCGAGCGTGAACTGGGAGACGGCGAGAATGCTCCCGCCGACGTCCTTCACGTCGCGATTCATCTTCCCCGCCTCGTCTCCGAAGATGCGGATCTCGCGCAACTTGCGCGCGGCTTCGAGCATGAGCGATTCCGGATCGCCCTTCTCCACCGCCGCGAGAATCAGCAGCCCGACGCCGATCTCCGCGACCCGCTCCTCGCCGACGGTGACGGAAGCGCGGCGGACGCGTTGCACGACGGTTTTCATGACGAGGGAGTTTAGAGGCAGCGGCGCTGGACTGTTGCGGATGAACGTCAGTCTGGACGAACTGAGTCGCGATCCGCAGAGCGTGATCCACCGCGTGCTCGAAGGAGAGACGCTCATGCTGACGAACGACGATCGCCCCGTGGCAGAGATTCGGCCGCTCGAGCGCACCCGCCGTCCTCGCCCCTTCGGGCTGGCCGCCGGAACGTTCGTGGTTCCGGATGATTTCGACGATCCGTCGATCCCTTGATGCTCCGTTACCCCGTCGCGATCCTCCGCCCGCTCTGAGTTTCTACCCCCCGTAGACTCCCGCCCCATTCACGCTACAATCCGCCCCGCCCACACGCGAGTCGGCCTGCGCCGCGGCAAGCGGCGCGTTCCGCCTGAATCGCATTGAAGAGGAGAAAACCCGATGGCAAGCGTCAACAGAGTCATTCTCGTCGGCCGTCTCGGCAAGGACCCGGAAGTCCGGTCGACGCCGAGCGGCAGCAACGTCGCGAAGTTCACCATCGCCACCGACGAGCGCTACACCGACCGCAACGGCGAGCGGCAGGAGCGCACCGAGTGGCACAACATCGTCGCCTGGGGCAAGCTGGCGGAGATCTGCGGCCAGTACCTGAAGAAGGGCAAGCTGGTCTACATCGACGGCTCCATCCGCACCGACAGCTGGGACGACAAGGAATCCGGCCAGAAGAAGTACCGCACGGAGATCATCGCCAACAACATGCAGATGCTCGATCGCCGCGGCGACGACGAAGGCGGTGGCGGGTCCTATGGCGGAGGCGGCGGCAGCAGCTACGGCTCCTCCTCCCGCGGCGGCGGACGCGGATCCTCCGCGCCTCCGATGGACGACGACGACGAAGTTCCGTTCTAACGGGCGCGGCCCGCTGCGTCGGTTGGCCAAGCCTGCACCAGGTGTAGCGCCCTCGCCGGCCTCGCCGAAAGCGATTCACACCTGGCAATGTCGTGAGAAGATCCAGAGACCCGGGGCGGGCGCAAGCCCGTCCCCCATTTCCCCATGTACCCCGGCGAACGATTCAATAGCATCACCCACCTCATCGGCGCTGTGCTCGCGGTCGCGGGAACGGGCGGCTTGATCGCCGTCGCCGCCGCCCGCGGCGGCACCTGGCAGGTCGCGGCCCTCGCCGTCTACGGGCTGATGCTCGTCTTCCTCTACGTCAGCTCCACGCTCTACCACTCGTTCCCGGAAGGGCCGGTCAAGCGGCTGTTCCACATCTTCGACCACTGCGCGATCTATCTCCTCATCGCCGGCACCTACACCCCCTTCACCCTCATCACCCTCGGCGGCAACTGGGGCTGGTCGATCTTCGCCATCGTCTGGACGCTCGCCATCATCGGCGTCATCAAAGACGTGCTGTTCCACGGCAAGTACCGGCCGCTCTCCGTCGTCCTCTACGTGCTGATGGGCTGGCTCATCGTGACCGCCTACGTCCCGTTGAAAGCCGCGTTGCCCGCGCCGGGGATCGTCTGGCTGCTCGCCGGCGGCGTCGTCTACACGGTCGGCATCGCGTTCTTCGCCATGTCGAAGCGCGTCCGCTACACGCACGGCGTGTGGCACCTCTTCGCGCTCGGCGGCAGCATCTGCCACTACATCGCCGTGATGCGTTACATCGTCCTCGCGTAACTCCCGACGACAGGCTCCAATCAAACGCCAGATGTCCTTGCTCTGGCCAGGACCGCTGAGAACGG
>JAFAVZ010000586.1 GCA_019242175.1 Acidobacteriota bacterium | reverse complement strand
GGTCCGATCACCATATGCTCCGGCCCGAACTCCTTCCCGATGCCGATCGACTTCAGCCCAGCCAAACGTGTATTCGCACTGTATGCGCCTTGGTAGCCCGGCGGCGTAGGCGCAGACCACGCCACAGGCTTCGCGGGAACGGGCCAGAAGCAGAGGTACGCAACGATCCCCAACAGCACCAGCCCGATGACCAGAAGCGCCTTATTCACGACCATCTCCCGGCGCCACCTTCTTCGCCGTGGCCGCCTCGGCGATCAACTTCGCCACGGCCGCCGGATTGGAGACGTAGATCGCGTGGCTTCCGGGAACCGTCCGCACAGTCGCATGCGCCCGCCCGGCCATTGCGCGCTGCGCGTCGGCGGGAATCATCCGGTCGTCCTCCGGAATCAAGTACCAGCTCGGCTTGGCCTTCCACGCCGGATCGCTGATCGCGCCCGTGAGCGCCTGCAGTCCCCACGGCAGCTGCGCGTCGGCCATGAACCTCGCGACGTCGACCGGGACGTCCGCCGCGAACGCCGCCCGGAACTGCGCCTTGTCGAGGAGCAGGAAGCCATCTTTCGGCGCGAGAATCGGCGGCTTCGGCGCACCCGGCGGCGCTGCCTCGTTCATCGACGCCACCGACTCGCCTCGGTCGGGCGCGAACGCGGCGACATACACGAGTGCCATCACCTTCGCATCGGTGCCCGCCTCCGTGATCACGACGCCCCCGTACGAATGCCCCACAAGGACGACGTCCCCCTCACACCCAGCGATGGCCCGCCGCACCGCCGCAACGTCCTCCGCCAACGAGACCGCCGCATGCTGAACGACCACGACCTGATACCCCTGCTCGCGCAGAATGCGATGGACACCCGCCCACCCCGAACCGTCGACGAATGCGCCATGCACGAGGACGATCGTCGGCTTGGTGGCTGCACCCGCCGGCACGACGCCCAACGTCATGGCGAGGAATGCGAGCGATAGAGAACGGAACGAGAAAATGCGGTGCATGACGATCCTCCGGGTGCGGTCTTGTCACGGCCTTGTGCGCCGCGAGCTGACTCGCATCTCGCGCAAGATCGGCCATGCGGAGACGCGCGTCGATTATCCGAAGGGATCGATCGATACTTTGGGAGGGGGGGGGTGGCTGGAGCGGGCGACGGGATTCGAACCCGCGACCAAGAGCTTGGGAAGCTCCTACTCTACCAACTGAGCTACGCCCGCGAAGTGGGGACGTCATTCTACACGATCAGGCGTTTTCGCACCGCGTACAGCACGATCTCCGCGGTGCTATGCAGGTCGAGTTTCTGCATCAGGTTTGCGCGGTGCGTTTCCACGGTCGACAGGCCGACGTCGAGCAGCGAAGCCACCTCCTTGTTCGAGCGTCCCTCGGCGAGCAGTTGCAGCACCTCGCGTTCGCGGTCGGTCAGGAGGTCGTAGGAGTCGGTCAGGCCGCGGGCCTGGAGTTGCTCGATGTACTCGGCGGCGAGCACGCCGCTCACGGCGGGGCTGAAGAAGGACTTCCCGGCGGCCACGGCGCGGATCGCGGGGAGCAGGTCCTCGTCGGTTGCGTCCTTCAGCAGATAGCCGCGAGCGCCGGCGTTGATCGCCCGCATCACGTAAGACTCGTCGAGGTGCATGCTGAGCATGATCGACCGCGGCGGATGCGTCATCTTCTGGGATCGGGCCGCGACGTCGATGCCGTTCAGTTTCGGCATGGCCACATCGAGGATCAGCAGGTCGGGATGATGTTCCTCGCAAAGGCGCAGCGCCTCCAACCCATCCGCCGCCTCCGCCACCACCTCCACCGAACCCTCGGACTCCAGCAGCGACCGCATGCCGCGGCGCACGAGCGAATGATCGTCAGCCAGCAGCACGCGCAAGAGAAGCCTCCTCTTCGTTCCCGAGCACGATCGGCATCGCGACGCGCACGAGCGAGTGATCATCAGCCAACAGCACGCGCAAGAGAAGCCTCCTCTCGTTCCCGAGCGCGATCGGCATCGCGACGCGCACGAGCGAGTGATCATCAGCCAACAGCACGCGCAAGAGGCGCCTCCTCTTCGTTCCCGAGCATGATCGGCATCGCCTCGCGCACGAGGAATGATCGTCAGCCAGCAGCACGCGCAAGAGGCGCCTCCTCTTCGTTCCCGAGCGCGATCGGCATCGCCACGCGCACGAGCGAGTGATCATCAGCCAGCAGCACGCGCAAGAGCCGCCTCCTCTTCGTTCGCGATCGGTACCACGACACGGAGCTCGGTGCCGTGCGGAGGCCGAGCATCGCGACGCGCACGAGCGAGTGATCGTCAGCCAGCAGCACGCGCAAGAGGCGCCTCCTCTTCTCTCGCGAGCGCGGTCGGTACCAAGACGCGGAGCTCGGTGCCGTGCGGACGCCGCGCCGCCACTTCGAATGTCCCGTGCAGCTCGCGTACGCGTTCCTCGATCCCGATCAGCCCCATCCCGCGCCCGCGGCCGAGCGGGATGCCCTCTCCGTCGTCGCAAACGCTGAGATGCAGCGCGTCTTGCTCCAGGCGGAGCGAGACGTCGACGCGTTCCGCCCGGGCGTGGCGCGCGCAATTCGTCAGCGCCTCCTGCACGATGCGATAGATCGACGTCCGGTATTGCTCGGGCAGCGCATCGATCTCGCCCGCGAGCGAGAGATGCACCGGCGTCGCGAACCGCCGGCGAAAATCGCGCGCGAGCCATTCCAGAGCCGGTTGCAAGCCGAAGTCGTCGAGCATGCTCGGGCGGAGGCCCATCACGAGATCGCGCACCGAGCGGAGGATCGTATCCAGCAGGCGCCTCGACTCCGCGATCGCGTGCGAGAGCTGCGTCTCCGAAGTTCCGCGGGCGCGATCGGCGCGGCCGATCTCCATGCGCAAGGCGGTGAGCATCTGCCCGACGTGATCGTGCAGCTCCCGCGTCAACTTCTTGCGCTCCTCCTCCTGCGCCGCCACGAGCTGTTGCGAAAGCAGCCGCATCTCGTTCTCGGCGCGCTCCGCATACGCACGTTGCCGTTCCGAACGATGCTCGAGCGTGCGCAGGCGGATCACCGCGACCGCCGCGACGACGAGTCCGAGCAGCAACGAGCGCCACAGGCGGCCGTGCAGATCCTCGCGGAAGCTCTCCAAGCGCCGCGCCGCCTCGGCGCGTTGGGTCGCCATGTTCGCGTTGTTCAGGCGTTCGATGTTGCTGGTGATCGACAGCACTGCTTCGCGACGGGGCAGCACTTCGCGGCGCAGGAAGCGGCCGCTGCGCATCATCTTCTCGTAGGCCGACCACTCGAAAAGCGGCTCGAACGCCTTCCAGTACTCGTCCAGGCCCCCATCGAGGCTGTCCATGCTGGCCTCGGCGCCGGCGGGCATCAGCGCGCGAAGCTTCTGCACGGTGCTCGTATGGCGGCGACGCAAGTCGGTGAGATTCTCGCGATACTCCGGGACTTCCTCGCGATCGGTATCGAGCAGATAGTCGCGGATGTAGATGCTCGATAGATAGACGTCGCCGCGAAGGCGACGCAGCGTGCTCTCCACGTCGCGATGATGCGCATTCAACTGATCGAGTTGCGCGTAGATCTCTTCCGCTTTGCGGGAAGTCGTGGCCAGCGATGCATAGATGAGGAGCAGCATGCCGCCGAGGGCGGCGGCGGCGACTGGCCAGGTAGCGAAGAATCGGCGCGAGCGCTTCATTCGCCATCGCACAACAGGTTCGGTCAAACCATCACTTCCTCACGCACCAGACGGAAGAGCTCGCGAAACGAGCCGACGACCGTAACGCCTTCCGGCGGCGTTCGTTCCGGACTGGCCAGGAACAGCGCACGGCCGCGTTCGGCGGCAAAGCGCAACGGGCCGAAGTCGGTGATGTCGTCGCCGGCGTAAACGACGCGGCTTGCGCCGACCGCGCGAGCGAGCCAGCGCAACGCTTCCTCCTTCCCCGCCCCACGGCGCCGCGCCTCGAGCACGCAGCGTCCGTCGATGACGTCGAGGCCTTGCTCCTTCGCCCAACGCCGGAACTTTTCGACGATCGGCGCCACGTCCTCGAACACCATCCCGCGCCAGTGCAGCGCCAGCGCGAGCTTCTTCGACTCGAGACGCAGACCGGCCTCGTCGATCTCGCGCCCCAATGTGGATCCGAGGTGGACGAGCAGGGGCGGCGCGTCTCGGACCAGCGTGCCGCCGGGGGCGCGAATCTCGAGACCATGCGATGCGATGAGATACGCGCCGGGCGCATGGACGCGCGTCACGAGATCGTCCGCATCGCGGCCGGAGACGATCGCGACGGCCACGCCGCGCAAACGCGTCGTCTCGGCGATGAGCTCCGCCGCACCGCGATCGAGCCGTACCGCTGTCGGATCGTCGCAAATGGGTGCGAGCGTGCCGTCGAAATCGAATGCGAGCAACGTCGAACCGATCCTCATCCTGCCGCCACCTCGCTCCGTCGCGACGGCCACGCTGCACTGCGTCGGGGCCAGAATGTCGCGCGCTGCTCGCGGATCTCGCACATGTCCCGAAGCAGACTCTCGGACCAGTCGTAGATCGAGTGGGCCGCGATGCGGTCGCGCATCGATTGCATGCGCGCGCGCCGTTCGGCCACCGGCATCCGAATCGCCCGCAAAATCGCCTCGCCCACCTCGGTCGTGTCGTATGGATTGACGAGCAGCGCGCCGTGCAGCTCCTTTGCGGCGCCGGCGAAGACGCTGAGGACGAGCGCGCCGTCGCCGTCGTCGCAAGCCGCGACGTACTCCTTCGCGACGAGGTTCATTCCGTCGTGCAACGGCGTGACGAGCGCGCTGTCGGCCATCGCGTAGTAGCGGCGCACTTCGTCGGGAGAAAACGTGCGCATCTGCAGCAGGATCGGTTTCCACGAATCCGTCGCGAAGCGCGCGTTCACGCGCTCGACCATCGCGCGCAAGTCGGACGCGAGCCGTTGGTACTCCGGGATCTGCGTCCGCGTCGGCGACGCGAGCTGCACGAATGCGAAGCGTCCGACGAGCGACGGATTCTGATCGAGCAGACACTCGATCGCCGCGATGCGCTCGATCAACCCTTTCGTGTAATCCGCGCGGTCGACGCCGAGCGTGACGTGCATGTCCTTCGAAAGGCCGAGCGACGCGCGCAGCGCGGTACCTTCGTCGCGCGACGCGGCGGGATACGGCCACTCGACGCTGATCGGATACGGACGCACCGACGT
This sequence comes from Acidobacteriota bacterium, assembly GCA_019242175.1. GTDB lineage: Bacteria > Acidobacteriota > Thermoanaerobaculia > Gp7-AA8 > Gp7-AA8 > JAFAVZ01. Next base: position 13,570 of record JAFAVZ010000586.1, on the reverse strand, counting down.
GCGATGCCCGCGATACGAGACGGACATCGCCTCGAAATCGACGCGGCACTCGAGATGGCGCTGCGCCGTCTCCAGAAAGTTGAGACAGTACTGACGGGTATGGAAGCCGAGGATGTCGGCGCCGAGCATGCCTTCGAGCAGCGCTTCCTTCCACGGACAGATTCCCGCGACCTCCGCGCTCGGCCAGGGGATGTGCCAGAAGAGGCTCGTCACCACGTGCGGCGCGAGGTCGCGCACCAGCCGCGGGACGAGGGCGAAGTGATAGTCCTGGATGAGCAGCAACCCGTCGGCGCTCGCCTCTTCGATCGCCGCGCGGGCGAACGTCTCGTTCACCGCTCGATATGCGACCCAGTCGAGCGCGCGAAACACCGGACGCGTGTGCGCGATGTGGCAAAGCGGCCAGATGCCTTCGTTCGCGAATCCGGAGTAGTAGCGTTCGTACGTCTCGTCCTCGATCCAGAGGCGGCGAAGCGTGTACTCGGGGGCGGCGGGAGGCACCGCAACGCGCCCCATCGAATCGGAGTTGAGGCGATCCGCCGAGCCGCCGCCGTACGCGATCCAGGAGCCGCCGCAGGCGCGCAGCATCGGCTCGACGCCGGTCACGAGTCCGCTCGCCGGCTGGCGCACGACGACGCGGCCATCCGCATCGAATTCGTGCGCGTAAGGCTCGCGATTTGCGATCACCACCAGGCCGCCGCCCGCGATCTGCGCGCCCACCAGCTCGCGCAAACGGTCTGCACCCGCGCGCTGAGGAGTCGCGCGCAAGTGCTCGACGGCATCGTGCATGTCGCGCACGAGCAGCCGGAGGTCGGGCGGCACGGCGATCTCCCCCGTCTTTCGCGACCGAATCAGCCCCACCACCGCCCGCGCCACCTCCTCGGTGCGCCGGCTGCCGATCTTCGCACCGGCGCGGGCCAGGAGAAGAAACGCGAGCAACGCGAGCTCTGCGGAAACGAACAGCATCTGCAGCACGTGCTTGCGCCGCGCGTCGAGAAACGCGCGGTCCTGCACGATGAAGAGGTTGCCGTCTACGCCGAGCGAATGCGCAGTCACGACGACGCCGTGACTGCCGAGAACGCCGCGAATCGATTTCTTTGGGGACTCGAGAGCGGCGCGCGCGAGCACGGAGCGGCATCCGAGGTCGGAGGCGATGCCGGTTGCGGCGATCTGCATCCCGTTCGACGAACAAGCGACGAGATGCGCCGCCTCTTCGGTCGCGGAGAGATCCGCGAGCACCCGGCGCATGGCCTCGGGCTGCACGTCGCTCACGTTCGTCCGGACGGCGGTGCCGATGAGATGCGCGCGGCGGTTGAGGTCGCGATCCGTCCAGCGCCGCAGCGCGGAATCGAAGACGTCGTAGAGCAGGCCGAAGATGAGGCCGGCGCAGAGCATCGCTCCGATGATGACGAACGCGCCGTCGCGCGCCCGGCGACCGGTGGACTGCAGGGGGTTTCGTTCTCCTCGCATCGATCGCAGCGTAGAGCCGCGGCGAACGCGCGTACATCCGGTCGAGGGGGGAGACGAGGCGCGCGGCTCCCCCCTTTACCGGATGGGCAACCGGCGGCGCGACCACTAAGGTACGGCGCGATGGAAACGCAAACGCGCAAGGCAGTTCGCATCCGTCCGAAGAGTCCGCGCTCGCGCTCCCGGCATCGCGTCGCGGTCTTCACCGCCATCGACGGCGTGCTCCTCGAGAGCCGCTCGCTCGCCGCGGGCGAGAACCGGGCCGCGATCGAGCGCCTGCTCGCCGCGGACGTGTCCGTCATTCCGATGTCGGTGATGACGCTCGAAGAGCTCGTGCCGATCGCGGAGGAGCTGGGGCTGCGACAGGCGATGGTGATCGAAGCCGGCGCCGCGATCGCGCGCTGGAAAGAGACCGGCTGGGAGGTCGAGCCGTGCGGCCCGCCCGCAGAAACATTTCTCGACGTGATCCGCGAGATCGAAGACCGCTCCGGCGCGAGCCTGCTCATCTACTCGGCGAGGGAAGCGTCGGAGGCGGCGAAGATCTCCGGACGCTGTGGTGCGATGCTCCACGCGTCGATGCATCGCTGCTATACCGAGCCGTTCCTCGTCGAAGAGGGCGACCCGGAAGCGGTGTGGCAGGCGGCGGAGGCGATGGGCTTCTCGATCCGGCGCGGGCAGCGCTTTCTTCATCTGTGTCGGCAGTGCGATGAAGGAGAAGCGTTCGTGCGGCTGCGCAACGAGCTGCAGTGCGATCTCGCGATCGGCGTCGGCGGATCGCTCGTGGACGCGGAGTTCCTGACGCGGTCGGACATCGCCATCGTGATTCCCGGACCGGAAGGCGTCGATCCGGAGCTGCTGGCGAGAGTCCCGGACGCCCGCATTGCGCCGCTCCCCGCGCCGGACGGCTGGGCCCTCGTGGCCGAGGAGACCGTGCGGCTGGCACTCGCATCGAAACGGCGGAGGGTCGCGTCCTAGATGGCTTCCAAACGGACGGTCGATGTACCGCGAGTAGGCGCCATTCTGCGCGAGTGGCACGACACGAAACGAAGCCTCTACGCCGTCGTCTTCGCCGACAACGGCATGCGCACCTGCGCCGGCTGCATTTCCGCGGTAGACGACCATACCGCCGTGATCGCCGACCCTGACGGCGATCTCCCGATCCCCTACGCCACCGCCGGCGACTGCGCCGTCGTCACCCTCGGCAAGAGCGAACGCTCGGTGACGCTGACGTGGCACAACGGCAACAGCGCGTTCGTGGCCACGCGGACGTGAATCCGTGCCGGTCTCCTTCTTGCTCTGGCTCAGTCCGTGTTGATTTCGAGACTCGTGGGCAGTGGCCTCTCATGACCGCGCCGTTGAAAGCGTTGGTGATCGATGACGACGTGGCGATCCGGGTGCTGGTCACCCGCATCCTGGAGCGGCGATCGTTCGTCGTCGACAGCGCGCGCGATGGGGCCGAGGGGATCGAGAAGCTGGCTACGGCTCAGTACGCTGTGATCATTCTCGACCTGATGATGCCCCGCATCGACGGCGCCGGCGTGCTCAAGTATTTAGCCGAGTTCCATCCCGCGCAGCTTCCGACCGTCATCGTGATGACGGCGTTCGGGGCCAAAGCTGCCGAACAGCTCTTCCCTCCGCCGGCGCATCTCCTGGAGAAGCCGTTCGACGTCGATGCGCTGGTGCGTGAGGTGGGCGAGTGCCTGCAGGCATCCGAGGCTCCCCCGCCGCCGCCGACACCCGCCGCTGGCTAGTGGCAGTTCGCCGCCAGCCGATCGCTGCGCAGCAGGTCGACGTAGTAGCCCATCAATCCGGCGGTGAACTTCGCGTCGTCGTTCGTCAACGGCGCGACGGACTTCGTCCAGGCGCTGATGCAGGCCTCTTTCGCGTCGCAGTGCAGCAGCGCGTTGAACGCGTTGCGGTAGACCGCGAACTGGCGTTTCGTGAGCGGCGCGCCGTGGCCGGGGATCAGGACGTCAAAGTCGAGCGCGGCGAGCTTGTCGAGCGTCGCGCTCCATTGCGCGGGGCACGCGGTGTCGAGGAAGGGCGCGGGCAGCGTGACGAGATCGCCGGCGATGAGCACGCCGCTGGCTTCGTCGAAGAGCCAGATGTCGCCCTGCGTCACGCTGCGTTCGAGGCCGACGCGGAACGTCTTGCCGCCGAGGGATTGCGATGCGGACTTGGTGATGACGACGTCGGGCGCGAGCGCCTTGCCGGAGTCGATCAGCTTCATCTCCGCTTCGTATGCGGCGCTCGGCGGTTGCTCGGCGAGTTGCTTGCGGTAGGTCGCGAGAAACCCGGTCAGCGCGTCGTCGAGCGCGTTGCTCGCGTACACGCGCACATCCGGATACGCCGCACGGATGGCCGCGTTGCCGCCGATGTGATCGAGGTGCCAGTGCGTGTTGACGACGGCGACGATCGGGCGCCCGCTGCTCTTCGCCAGATCGAGGATCTTCTGCGTGTGCGACGCGTGGCGCCCGCTGTCCACGACCACGAGTCCGGACGGCGCATCGATCACGACCGAGTTGCCGTCCGGTTGCGAGCCGGGCGTGAACGTCCCGCGGATCAGGCGAACGCCGGGAACCACTTCCTGTTGCGCGAACGCCCACGGCGCGAGCAACAACGCGGAGGCGAGGATCGCGCGCTTCACAAGCCCTCGACGACGATCATGTTCGCCCGCGCGCAAGTCTCGCGGATCTTCTTCGCCTCCGCGTACTCGGGCGAATCGCGCCACGCCTTCGCCTTCTCGACGGAGTCGAACTCCAGCACCACGAGGCGCTTCGGCGTCCACTCCCCATCGAGCACTTCGGTCTTGCCGCCGCGCACGAGATAGCGTCCGCCGTGTGCGGCGATCGCGGCCGATGCGAGGCGTTTGTACTCTTCGTAAGCGACGGGATCGGTCACTTCGATGTCGACGATGATCAGGCCAGCCATGCGCGCATGATGACACGCGCGATTCCCATGCTCATGAAACGGCTCTGGGACGATTGCGCCACAGATTGAGGATCAGCAGCCCGAGCCCGACGCCGACGAAGGCGCCGAGAGCGAAGTCATGATCGATCGCGGGACGCGCGTGTTGCAGGTACTGCCGCAAGGCGACGCCGAGGGCGACGATGGTGATGCCGAGAGGAAGGAGCCAGAGAGAACGGTGGATTCGCATGGTTTTCAGTCTTTGAGTCGGTACCAGGTCAGGACGGCCAGCTTCACGACGGCAGCGGTGGCGACGACGGCGAAGAGATCCCACCGCAGCACATGCTTTCCGTACAGGTCGATGAGAAACAACACGGCGGCGAGCAGCACGCCGGCAAGGCCGCCGATGCTCGTGGAACGAAGGCGATGCATGAGGAACCGCTCGTCGACGGTCCATCCCAGAATCCTCATTGCGCTTCCTCCAGGGAGAAGATGGAATCGGTCGGCTTGTCGAAGACGCGCGCGAACCGCAGGGCCAGGGGCAGACTCGGCTCGTAGCGCTGTCGCTCGATGGAGTTGATGCTCTGCCGCGAGACGCCGACCGCATCGGCCAGCTCCTGCTGCGTCCATCCTTTGGCGATGCGCAGCTCCTTCACGCGGTTTTGAACGGTGGGCGCCATGTCAAGCAAGCTTTCCTTGCATGAATATAGGCTCGCCGCGCCTGCGTGTCAAGCATGCTTGTCGCCGACCCACGACGCTTACGACGACGGCGGGTCGGTTACCGACACGGCCATCGTCACGATCGGCCCGCTCGCCGAGGTGATTGCGGCCGCGGTGCTCACCTTCCCCAGGAGGCTCGTCTGCGTCGTGCCGCCACACTTGATCACGTCGTCCTGGTACCAGAAGTTCATGACCGGCGCGTTGGCGAGCGAGAAGCCGCCGAGAGCGCAGCCGTTCGAGCCGCTGTGAGGATCGAGCCAGCCGAGGCACAGGCCCACGCCGGTGGAGCCGACGGTCAGCATCATCGCCCCTTCGGTTCCCGCGGTGAGGGATCCGCTCGCGAACAGGAACGCTCCGACCGTGCCGGGATCGATCGACGTCGGCGCGAGCAGCGCGTCTCCGAAATCCGAATAGAAGACGTCCGAACTGCTCGTGTCGATGGTGAGCGACTGGGAGGAGCCGTTCGCGACGAACATCAGCACCAGCGTCCGATAATTTCCCTCCACGAAACCGAGAGACTTCAGGTACGCGAGTCCGGCCGAGGTCGCGGCCGTCACGTTGACGAATCCGGAGAGGATGAGCTCCCAATCCGCGTAGTCGCTGCAACCGGCGTTCGTGAGCGCGGACTCCAGAGCCCAGCCCGGCAGGTCGTTCAGCGGCTGACCGAACGACAGAATCTGGGCAACGGCAGGGAGAAAGGTCGCGAGGTCGCTCGTGCTGCCCTGCGCGGCGCTCGCCAGCACGGCCATCGAATTCGGCGGAACGCCGAGGGACGAGATGGTGACCAGATCCATGATGCTCTCCTTCGAATCGGACGCGGGAACGGCCGGAAGGATAGCGCAGGATTGTCGGGCCTCGGCGGATCGGTTGACGCAACGTCATCAGGCGATCTAACGTTAGTCCGATGAGGTTAGTTCACTACCGATGACCACCGTCAACATCCACGAAGCCAAGACTCACCTCTCCCGTCTGGTCGACCGAGCGGCCCGAGGGGAAACGTTCGTGATCGCGAAGGCCGGAAAGCCATTGGTGAAGGTTTCGCCGGTCGACGCGCCGAACCAGCCCAAACGCCTCGGCTTCCTCAAAGGCGAAATCGACGTCCCGGAGGACTTCGACCGCATGGGCGAGCAAGAGATCGCAGCGTTGTTCGGAATCGGCGCATGAAGCTCTTGCTCGACACGCAGCTCCTTCTCTGGGCAGCGGGCCAGCCGGAGAAACTGTCTGCGCGCGCCAAACGTCAACTGGCTGATCCTGAAAACGAGCTGCTTTTCAGTGCCGCGAGCCTCTGGGAGATCGCCATCAAGAGCAGCCTCGGGCGTGATGACTTTCGCGTAGAGCCGCGCGTTCTCCGTCGTGGCCTCCTGGACAACGGTTACGTAGAGCTCCCGATCACCAGCGAGCATGCGGTGAATGTCGACACCCTTCCTCTCATTCACAAGGATCCGTTCGATCGGCTCCTTCTCGCCCAAGCGCTCGTCGAAGGAATCACGCTCCTCACCGCCGACGCGCAACTGGCCCGCTACCGTGGCCCGGTCCGCAAGGTCTGACGCTTCCCCTACCGATTCACCAAACTCATGTCCGGATAGCGGTCTCCCGCCGCCGCCCCCTTCGGCGCGATCGCGTCGATCTCCGCCAAGTCCTGGGGTGACAGCTGCACCGACACCGCGGCGGCGTTCTCCGAGAGGTGCTTGCGCGTCTTCGCGCCGAAGATCGGCACGATGTCTTTGCCTTGCGCGAGCACCCAGGCGAGGGCGAGTTGGGAGGGGGTCACGCCTTTCGACTTCGCCAGCGCCTCGATGCGGTCCACCAGCGCGAGGTTCTTCGCGAAGTTCTCGCCCTGGAAGCGGGGCGAGCGGCGGCGGTAATCGTCGGGGTCGAGGTCCTCGAGCGTGCGGAAGCGGCGGGCGAGAAACCCGCGGCCGAGCGGCGAGTAAGCCACGAACCCGATCCCGAGCTCGCGGATCGTCGGCAGGATCTCGTCCTCGGGGTCGCGGCTCCAGATCGAGTACTCGGTCTGCAGCGCGCTGATCGGATGCACTTTGTGCGCGCGCCGGATCGTCGCCGGCCCGGCCTCGGACATCCCGAGGTAGTGGACCTTGCCCGCCTTGACGAGGTCGGACATCGCACCGATCGTCTCCTCGATCGGCACCTGGTTGTCGACGCGGTGCTGGTAGTAGAGATCGATGGTGTCGATGCCGAGGCGGCGCAGCGATGCGTCGCAGGCCTTCTTGACGTATTCGGGCCGGCCGTTGATGCCGAGGTAGCTGCCGTCGGCGCCGCGTTCGTTCGCGAACTTCGTCGCGACGATCACCTGTTCGCGCCTGCCGCGGATCGCCTTCCCGACGAGCTCCTCGTTGATGAACGGCCCGTACATGTCGGCGGTGTCGAGGAAGTTGATGCCCTGGTCGATCGCGAGATGAATGGTCGCGATCGACTCGTCGTCGTCGCGCGAGCCATAGAACTCGGACATGCCCATGCAGCCGAGGCCGAGGGCGGGAACGCGGAGACCTTGGTTTCCTAAAGAGCGAGTGTCCATATGCAAGAAGCGGCTCTACCCGCGAGTGTCATCCTGAACAGCGAAGACTGTGAAGGATCTCCCGGCATGTGCGCTTTTCGCCTGCATCAGGAGATCCTTCGCCGTCTTCGCGGCTCAGGATGACACACATAACTTGGGCGGCTCAGGATGACACTCGTGACCTGGGCGGCTCAGGATGACACGCATGACTTGGGCGGCTCAGGATGACACTCGTAACTTGGGCGGCTCAGGATGACCCTCGTAGCCTGGGCGGCTCAGGATGACACTCGTAACTTGGGCGGCTCCGGGCCCGCCTGCCGGCTCAGCTCACGATCGCGGGCTGGTGCGTCACCTGCTCCAGCTCCGATTCCTCGGCGGCCCATTCGGCGTTGCGGAACGACTTCTCCCAACGTGCGACCACGACCGTCGCGAGGCAATTGCCGATGACGTTCACGCACGTGCGGGCCATGTCCATCAGCTCGTCGACGCCGAGGATCACGATCACGCCTTCGACCGGCAGATGGAACGATGCGAGCGTGCCGAGCAGGATCACGAGCGACGCGCGTGGAACGCCGGCGACGCCCTTCGAGGTCAGCATCAGCGTCAGCATCATCACGACCTGTTGTTCCCACGTCAGGTCGACGCCCGCCGCCTGGGCGACGAAGATCGAGGCGAGCGCGAGGTAGAGCGTCGTGCCGTCGAGGTTGAAGCTGTAGCCGGTCGGCAGCACGAAGCCGACGATGCGCCGCGGGACGCCGAGGCGCTCCATGTTCTCCATCGCCTTCGGAAGCGCGGACTCGGAAGACGTCGTGGCGAACGCGATCGTCGCCGGCTCGCGCACGGCGCGGAAGAAGTCGCGCAGCGGCACGCGGAACAGCAACGCCACCGGCAGCAGTACGAGCAGGAGGAAGACGATCAGCGCGCCATACAGCGTGCCGACGAGCATGCCAAGGTTCTTGAGGACGCCGAGGCCGGAGTGGCTGATGGTGTTGGCCATCGCCGCGCCGACGCCGATCGGTGCGAACTTCATGATGAATTCGGTGAAGCGGAACATGATGTCCGCCAGCGACTCGCACCAGGTGATGAACGGCCGCGCCTTCTCGCCGATGCTCGTCACGGCGAGGGCGAACATCACGGAGAAGATGACGATTTGGAGCACGTCCCCCTCCGCCATCGCCTTGATGATCGAAGCCGGAGCTAGGTGCGCGAGAATGTCGCCGAACTTCTGCGGCTTCGCCGGCGGCTCGGGAGCGGTGAGCCCCTTGCCGACTGCGTCCGCCGCAGCCGCGGCCTTCGCCGCCGCCGTCGCCGTGTCCCCGGAAGCCAGCGCCGCATTCGCCTCGGCCGAAAGCTTCGCGGCGCGATCGGCGAGCGTCGCCTTGTCGTCCGTCTTGTGGACGCCGGCGAGCGAGACGCCGATGCCCGGCTTCGTGACGTTCACCGCCACGAGGCCGATCACGAGCGCGAACGTCGTCACCACTTCGAAGTAGAGCAGCGACTTGAAGCCGATGCGCCCCACCTGGCGGATATCGCCCGTGCCGGCGATTCCGATCACGAGCGTCGAGAAGATCAAGGGCGCGATGATCGACTTGATCAGGTTCAGGAAGATCAGCGAGAGCGGCCGCACCGCGGCGCCCCATTCCGGCACGAGCCAGCCGAGGAGGATGCCGGCGATCAGGCCGATGAAGATCTTCGTCGTGAGGGACACTTGCGGAAGCTTCATGCGGGCCCAAGTGTAAAGTATCCCCACACGTCTAAGGAGTTTGCGGATGAAGCGCGCTTGCCTCGTTTCGTTGTTGGTCTGGGCCGGACTGTCGGGAGCGTTCTACTACTACTTCCACGGGCGGTTCACGCCGCCGGGCGACATGTGGGGCTCGATCGCCGCCGGCTTCTTCACCGGACTGATGGTCGGCGCGATCAGCAGCGCATTGCAGGCGCGCCGCGATGCGAGCCGCGTCGCGACCGCGTCGGGGCAGATGTACACCGCGCCGGAGCACGGCCAGACGCTCGCCGTCTTCGGCAACGTCCGCGCGCTGCAAACGCCGCTGACCACGCCGTTCACGCACAAGCCGGCGATTTACTACAGCTACGAGATCGAGCATCTGTCGCGGACGGGCAACGACACGACCTGGGTGAAGGATTACTCGGGCATGGCGCTCACGCCGTCCGTCATCGACTCGATGCACGGGCCGGTGCGGATCCTCACGTTTCCTGCGCTGGAGAACTTCGGCAAAGAGTCTTACTCCGGCGGCTCCGAGGAGATGGATCGAGCGCGGGAGTACGTGCGCGACACGCCGTTCGAGAAGATGTCCGGCCTGGCGGTCACGAAGATCATCGGCGAAGTCAAAGACCTGATGAAGGACACCGACGGCGAGATCCGCAAGGACTGGCAGATGGGCGATGTCGACCCGACGCTGGACGATCACACGGCGCGCGAGGAAGTCATCCTCAACGGCGAGCAGGTGTGCGCGATCGGCAAGTGGTCGCAGGAGCTCGGCGCGCTGTTGCCGGAAGCCGATTCCGCGCAGGTGCGCATCGTGCGCGGCGCGCCGCAGGAAGTCCTCTCCCAGCTCAAGAAGAAGAGCGTCTCGAACGTCATCGTCGGAATGATCGTCGGCCTGATCGCGAACGGTGTGATCTACGGCGTGCTCGTGGCGCGCGAATCGTCGCCGAGCGTCCGGCGCAAGGCGCAGGTGGCGCTGTACAACGCAGTGGAAGCCGGGAATCTGAGCGAGATGCGCAAGGCGGTCGACCGCGGCGCGAAGATCAACCTGGTGATGCAGGGCGACGAGCCGATGCTCTTCAATGCGCGGAATGAGAAGACCGCGCGTTGGCTGATCGAGAACGGCGCGGACATCAACCTGCGCAACAACAAAGGCGAGACGCCGCTCATCTTCCACGCCGCGGATGGCCGTGCAGACGTGGTCAAGGTGTTGATCGAAGCGCATGCGCATCTCGATGCGGCCGATCCCGAATACCAAATGACCGCATTGGAGCGCGCGCTTCATGGCGAACGGCTCGAAGTGATCGATCTGCTGCGCAAAGCGGGCGCGAAAGACGACACGATCACGGCGCAGAACGGCGCGCGGATCGACGAGACGCATCCGGCGTTCGACGTCGTGCGCAAATACCTCGACGCCGTCTTCGCCGAGAAGCCGGAGACGCTCACCGGACTGTCGACGTTCCACTTCGACGGAACGGACTTCGCGACGTGGAAAGCGTCGCGTACGAACGCAGCGCACATGGTCAGCGGCTTCGCCAATGAGAACGCGGCGACGATCGTCGTACGCGGTCCGCGCGTCGATGGCGGAAGCACTACGTGGACGTATCAAATCTGCAATGTAAAGAGCGCGTGGAGAGTGTGTGACGAACGCTGGGAAACGCGTTTAGAAAACCAGTAGTTGTTTGTTGACGCGAATCGCGAGGGCGCCTATCGTTCCGGAAAAAGGTCCAAAAGAATTTAAGGAGGCCCCATGCGCCATCGCAGGTCCCCGGTGTCCATCCTCCTGGTCTTCCTTCTTTCCTTCTCTCTTCCACTTCTCGCTCAATCGCAGGCCACGACCGGCGTCATCGAAGGCACGGTGACGGACAGCAGCGGCGGCGCGCTTCCCGGCGTCACCGTCACGCTGAAAAACACGGCCACGAACTTCGAGCAGACGCAGATCACCGACGCCGCGGGCCGCTTCCGCGGGGTGTTGCTTCCGCTCGGGCCGTACGAAGTATCCGCGTCGCTGGAAGGCTTCGGCAAATACATCGCCAAAGGCTTCAACCTCGGCGTCGGTCAAACGCTCACCCAACAGATCGTGCTGAAACAGGCCGCTCTGTCGGAGCAGATCGTCGTGACCGCCGAGGCGCCGCTGATCGAGACGGCTCGGGTGGAGGGGGCGACGCGCATCAATCAGGATGCGGTGGAAGGGTTGCCGAACAATGGCCGCAACTTCCTCGAGTACACGAAGCTCACGCCCGGCGTGACGATCGTGCAGGGGCCGGACGGCGACGAGCTGTCGATCAACGGCCAGAAGGGCATCTCCAACAATGTCTCCGTCGACGGCGCGGACTTCAACAATCCGTTCTTCGGCGAGCAACGCGGCGGCCAACGTCCCGCGTTCACGTTCAACCTCGACGCGGTGAAGGAAATGGTCGTCATCGCCGACGGCGCGAACGCGGAGTTCGGGCGCTCGTCGTCCGGCTTCGTGAACGTCATCACGAAGTCGGGCACGAACGATCTCTCCGGCACCGCGCACCTCGTGTTCAAGAACGACGCGCTCAGCTCGCGAGGCAAGACGCCGAGCGGTGACACGGCGCCGAAATTCGACTCCTCCCAAACGCAGGCCGGCTTCACCCTCGGCGGCCCCATCACCCGCGACAAGTTGTTCTACTTCGCGGCTTTCGATTTCCAGAAAGCCGATTCGACGAAACAGACCGACCCGACGCGGATCGAGCAGCGCGTGGTCGACGCGCTCGCCGCGCTCGGCAGCCCGGCCGAGAACGGGCCGATCGATCGCTCCAATGACGCGCGCGTGCTGCTGGCGAAGATGGACTGGAACGCGAGCGCGAAACATCTCTTCACGCTGCGCTACAACTACACGTGGTCGGAACAGAAGAACGGCACGTTCGACGTCGACTCGTGGGGCCGCAGCGCGAACGCGACGGAGAAGGATTCGTCGAACGCCGTCACCGGTTCGCTGATCTCGACGCTGACGTCGTCCGTCCTCAACGAGTTCCGCTTCCAGGGCGCGAAAGAGAATCGCCCTCGCCCCTATGACGGACCGCTCATCAACGGCCAGAACCGGCCGCTGCCCGACACCGCGTTCGACTTCGGCCGCAGCTATCGCTTCGGCGAGCCGTTCTTCATCCCGGTCAAGTACTACGACACGCGCGTGCAGTTGAACGACAACGTCTCGTACTTGCGCGGCGCGCACTCGATCAAGATCGGCGCGGAGTACAACCGCGTGAACTCGGTGCAGACGTTCGTCGGCTTCGCGAACGGCCGCTACATCTTCAGCTCCACCGACGGCTTCCTCAATTACCTGCGCAATCCGAATTACGTCGAGTGCTCGAACGGCTCGTCGTCGCAGACCGGCGCGTGCCCGAGCGGCGCGAGCATCACCGGCCCCGTCCTTCTCTATCTGCAGCAGGCCGGCGTCGGCGGATTGTCCGTGGAAGAAGCGGGCACGCAGAGCATTCCGCAAGTCGAGCCGGCGGTGTTCGCGCAGGACAGCTGGCAGGTCACGCCGAACTTCAATTTCCAGTACGGCCTGCGTTGGGAAGCGCAGATCGAGCCCGATCCGATCACGCCGCCGAGCGAGGTGTTCTTCAAGCACTTCATCGGCCAGACGAAGAACGGCCAGGAGTTCCCCTCCAACGGGAAGATCCCCTCGGACAAGAAGATGTGGCAGCCGCGCCTCGGCATCTCCTGGAGCCCGAACGGTGACGCGACGAAAGTCTTCCGGGCGAACGCCGGCATCTACTACAGCCGCATCCCCGGCCTGACGCTCGCGTCGACGCGCTCGACGAACGGCAGCCGCGGCCAATCGGTCTTCCGCAGCAGCGCGCTCGCGCCGATCCTCGGTCCCGTGCCCGCTTACCCGAACATCATCCCGCAGTCGCAGATCGGCAATCCCGATCATCCGGACGTGTTCGTGTTCGACAAAGGCTTCCAGAACCCGCGCACGAAGTCCGCTTCGGTTTCGTGGGAACAGGAAGTCGTCAAGGACTACGCGGTGCTCGTGAAGTACAACTACGCGAAGGGCGAGCACATCACGCGCTTCACGAACCGCAACGATCCCCTCCTCGGCTCGCCCTGGTCGACAGGCTTGGGCGCCGACGGAAAGAACGGCATCGGGACGTTGACGGTGGTTGAGTCGACGGCGAAGAGCAAGTACGACGGCATCACGGTCGGCATCCGCAAGCGCCCCTCGCACAATCTGCAGTTCGAAGTGAACTACACCTACTCGAAGGACA
>JAFAVZ010000419.1 GCA_019242175.1 Acidobacteriota bacterium | reverse complement strand
CGGCGAGCGTGGCCCCGAAGGCCGGCGTGGTGAAGTCGACGTCCGGCACCGCCTCGGCGAACGGCCAGCTCCCGCCTCCGCCCGCTTACGACCCGAACAACCAGACGGTGCCGTCCGGCCGCGGCGGCCGCGGCATCCAGGCCCCACCCCTCCCGCCCACGCCGTCGCCGTCGACGAGCACCTAGGACGCTCAGTCATCCTGACCCGCAAAGACGGGGAAGGATCTCCTAATGCGGGCGCTCAGCGTTCCTGTCGGGAGATCCTTCACAGTCTCCGCTGTTCAGGATGACAAGCGTGGTGCAGGCTGGGTCCACCAACGTCACCGCCCCTCCCGCCCACGCCGTCGCCGTCGACGAGCACTTAGGACGCTCTGTCATCCTGACCCGCGAAGACGGGGAAGGATCTCCTGATGCGGGCGCTCAGCGTTCCTGCCGGGAGATCCTTCACAGTCTCCGCTGTTCAGGATGACAAACGCGGTGCAGGCTGGGTCCACCAACGTCACCGCCCCTCCCGCCCACGCCGTCGCCGTCGACGAGCACCTAGGACGCGATGTCATCCTGACCCGCGAAGACGGGGAAGGATCTCCTGATGCGGCGCTCAGCGTTCCTGCCGGGAGATCCTTCACAGTCTCCCCTGTTCAGGATGACAAGCGTGGTGCAGGCTGGGTCCACCAACGTCACCACCCCTCCCGCCCACACCGTCGCCGTCGACGAGCACTTAGGACGCTCTGTCATCCTGACCCGCGAAGACGGGGAAGGATCTCCTGATGCGGCGCTCAGCGTTCCTGCCGGGAGATCCTTCACAGTCTCCGCTGTTCAGGATGACAAACGCGGGGCCGGCTGGAGAGCCGGCCCTACGTCTTCAGCTACAATCCGCGCCCCTGATGACCAGCACCACTTCCCGCATCGCTCCCGCGCAGCGCACGGAGCTGCTCGGCTTCTCCGACATCGTCAAAATCCGCAACCGGGTGATGGACATGACCGCGCGCGGGCAGCGCGTCATCCGCCTCGAAGGGGGCGAGCCGTTCGCCGGCACGCCGGACTTCGTCAAGCAGGCGATGAAGGACGCGCTCGACGCGAACCAGACGCGTTACGCCCCCTCCTCCGGCACCCCGGAGCTCCTCGGCGCCATCCGCACGAAGCTCGCGGCGAAGAACGGGCTGAACGTCGACACGAAGAACATCATCGTGACCTCCGGCGGCGCGCACGGCCTCTTCTGCGCGTTCCAGGCGACGGTGAACCCGGGCGATGAAGTGCTCTTCTTCGCTCCCTACTGGACGCCGATTGCCGACCAGATCCGCTACTCGGGCGGCATCGGCGTGCGCGTGCCGTGGAGCGAGACGCGCAACGGCGGCGACGTCATCGCGGCGCTGCAGAAGCGGCTCACCGATCGCACCCGCGTGCTCTACGTCAACTCGCCGTCGAATCCGACCGGCGACCTCCTGACCCGCGAACAATTGCAGGCCATCGCCGACTTTGCGATCGCGAACGACCTCGTCGTGATCGCGGATGAAGCGTACGAAGACCTGGTCTATGAAGGCGAGCACGTCTCGATCGCGTCGTTGCCCCAGATGTTCGAGCGCACGCTCACCATCTACACGCTGTCGAAGAGCTACGCCATGACCGGCTGGCGCGTGGGCTACGTCGTCGCCGACGAGCCGTTCATGGTCGCGTTGCGCAAGCTCGTGCTCAACTCCGTGAACGGCGTCTCGACGCCGTCGCAGTTCGCCGCGGCGCAGGCGATCGGCAACGGCGCCGATGCCTTGAAGGCGATCGTTCCCGAATACCGGAAACGCCGCGACCTGCTCGTCGACGCGTTGAACGGCGCGGGCTTCCGTTGCCCCTCGCCCGCCGGCGCCTTCTATCTCTTCGTCGACGTCCGCGACCGCCTCGGCGAAGACTCCTGGAAGGCGATGGAAGCGCTGCTCGAACGGACGAGCATCGCGTCTGTGCCCGGCTCCGTTTTCGGGCCGGAAGGAGAAGGCCATCTGCGCATGTCGTTCTCGACGCAGATGGAGACGATCGAGCAGGCCGTCGAGGCGTTGAGACAGCTATGAGCGACTCCGAACAGCCGCAGGAACAACCGCAAGTCTCCGAGTCGGAGCTGATCCGCGTCCGCCGCGAGAAGCTGGACCGCATCCGCGACCTCGGCTACTCCGCCTATCCGACGAAGGCGAACGTCGACACGACCGTGGCCGACGTCGTCGCGCAATTCAGCTCCAAGTCTTCCGAGGAGTTGGAAGCGGAGAAGCCACGCGTGGCGATCGCAGGACGCATCCTCGCCGTACGCGAGTTCGGCAAGACCGCGTTTCTCGTCCTCAGCGAGAAGACCGCACGCATCCAGGCCTATCTGCGCAAGGACACGCTCTCCGAACGGGAGTGGAGTCTCTACAAGAATCTCGACGCCGGCGACTGGGTCAGCGTCTCCGGCACGGTCTTCCGCACGAAGACGAACGAGCTCTCCGTGAAAGCGGAGCAGATCGACTTTCTCGTGAAAGGCATTCGTCCGTTGCCGGGCAAGTGGCACGGCCTGACTGACGTCGAGCAGCGCTATCGCCAGCGCTACGTCGATCTCATCGTGAACGACGACGTCAAGCAGACGTTCGTCACCCGGGCGAAGATCGTCGCGGCGATCCGCCGCTGGTTCGACTCGCACGGCTTCATGGAAGTCGAGACGCCGATGATGCAGCCGATCGCCGGCGGCGCCGCCGCGCGGCCGTTCGTGACGCATCACAACACGCTGGACATGGACCTTTTCCTGCGCATCGCGCCGGAGCTCTATCTCAAGCGGCTCATCGTGGGCGGGCTGCAGCGCGTGTACGAGATCAATCGCAACTTCCGCAACGAAGGCATCTCGACGCAGCACAACCCCGAGTTCACGATGCTGGAGTTCTATCAGGCCTACGCCGACTACGAGGTCTTGATCGAGGAGACCGAAGACCTCCTCGCCGGCCTCGTGCAGGAGATCCGCGGCGACACGAACGTGACATTCCGCGGCAACGAGATCTCCTTCGCCCGCCCCTTCGCCCGCTACTCCATGAAGGACGCGATCTCCCACTTCGGCAAGATCCATCCGTCGGAGATCGCGACGCGCGAAGGCCTCGTCGCGCTGATGAAGCAGCACGGCGAGTACGCGCCGGACGACGTCGATAGGATGAACGAAGGGAAGCTCGTGGCCGGACTCTTCGAGGCGCTCGCCGAGAAGCAGCTCATCCAGCCGACGTTCATCACCGACTTCCCCACCGAGATCTCGCCGCTCTCGAAGCAGCGTCCCGACGATCCGAATTACGTCGAGCGTTTCGAGCTGTACGTCGGCGGGATGGAGATCGCGAACGCGTTCTCGGAGCTGAACGACTCCGACGAACAGGCCCGCCGTTTCGCGCAGCAGCTCGCGGAGCGGGAGCGCGGCGACGAGGAGGCGCATCAGGCAGACGACGACTACGTCCGGGCCCTCGAATACGGCATGCCGCCGACGGGCGGCGAAGGCATCGGCATCGACCGGTTGACGATGATCCTGACGGATTCCGCGTCGATCCGAGATGTGATTTTGTTTCCGCTCATGCGACCGCGCGTGTAGTGGCGGTTATCCGTTATCGGTTATCGGTTATCGGAGGTGTTAGGCGTCAGAAGAACCGAGAGCGGAGCACCGATAACGGATAACGGATAACCGATAACCGCCTACGACCTACCACCGAAGCCCTAGCACCTCCCATGATCGAATCACGACTCGCCCGCCGTTACGTTCTGTCCGCTCGGAAACGCGCGCACACGGCGGTCATGTCTGCGATCTCGATTCTCGGCCTCGCCGTCGGCGTGTGGGCGCTGCTCGTTTCGATCGCACTCCTTTCGGGATTGCAGGGACAGATC
>JAFAVZ010000412.1 GCA_019242175.1 Acidobacteriota bacterium | reverse complement strand
CCGAAGGATCCCGGCGTCGACTATCCGGTGCTCGTCCCGAACGTGAAGGGGCTCGAGCGCGCGATCGAAGCAGGTGTGCGGTCGATCTCGATCTTCACCGCTGCGTCGGACACGTTCAACAAGCGCAACATCAACATGACGATCGACGAGTCGTTCGAGAACTACGCGCCGGTGACGCATCGCGCGCTCGCGGAAGGGATTCGCATCCGCGGCTACGTCTCGACGGCGTTCGGTTGCCCGTACGAAGGCGAAGTGCCGCCGGAGAAAGTGCTGGAAGTCGTGGCGCGGCTGCTCGACCTCGGCTGCTACGAGGTGTCGGTCGGCGACACGATCGGCGTCGGGACGCCGATGCAGGTGCAGGGCGTGATCGGCATGCTGCTCCAAGTCGTGCCGCCGTCGCGGCTGGCGATGCACTTCCACGACACGCGCGGCACCGCGCTGGCGAATACGCTCGCTGCGCTGGAGATGGGGATCCCGACGTTCGACGCGTCTTCCGGCGGGCTGGGCGGATGTCCGTATGCGCCGGGCGCCTCCGGCAATCTGGCGACCGAGGATTTGATCTACATGCTCGATTCGATGGGCATCGAGACCGGCGTCAACCTCGACCGCCTCGTCCAGGCCTCGGCCATCATCGCGCCCTATCTGGACCACGCTTTGCCGGGACGCTATCTTCAGGCGTGCACGAAGGGGAAGATGCCGTTCGTGACGGCAACCGCAGTGCAGTGACCGCCGGCGCGTGGCGCGACGGCTGGTTCGTCGTGCCCCACGACATCCCGTTCCGCGATCTCGACTACTTCGGCCACGTCAACAACGCGCTCTACTTCACCTACTTCGAGCTCGCCCGCACGCTGCTCTGGTTCTCCATCACCGGCGGGACAAAACCGGATGACATCGGCTTCATCGTCGCCCACGCCGAGTGCGACTTCCGCCTCTCCCTCGGCATGGAGCCGATCGACATCGCGGTGCGCATCAGCGAGACGCGGAACACGTCGATCGACTTCGTGTACGAGGTGCGGAGGGTGGGCGGGGAGGTCGCCGCGACGGGCAAGGTCGTGGTGGTGCTCTTCGACTGGGAAACGCGGACGAAGCGGGCGATCTCCGACGAGTTGAGGGAGAAGATCCGCGCACTGTCATCCTGAGCCGCGAAGACGGGGAAGGATCTCCCGGCACGTGCGCGTGTCGCCTGGATCAGGAGATCCTTCGCCGTCTTCGCGGCTCAGGATGACACCGGCCAACGTGGAGCCCGCGAAAACGGGGGAAGGATCCGTACCGATCTCGCGCGGCGCACGTAGGGTACGGATCCTTCGCCGTCTTCGCGGCTCAGGATGACACCGGCTAGCGTCGAGCCCGCGAAACGGGGGAAGGATCTGCCGGCACGTGCGCGTGTCGCCTGGATCAGGAGATCCTTCGCCGTCTCCGCGGCTCAGGATGACACCGGCTAACGTCGAGCCCGCGAAAACGGGGGAGGGATCTCGCGGCACGTGCGCGTGTCGCCTGGATCAGGAGATCCTTCGCCGTCTCCGCGGCTCAGGATGACACAGGCAATGGAAGCGCCGGCGGCCGTGCCGGCCACGATCCGCTTGGAGGCGGCGGAACGGAGCCGGTAAGATACTCAGTCTCCGTGATTACCGGCTTCAATACAGACATCCGTCACAACGACAAGGTCTACCACATCCAGACCGAGGACAAGGGTTTGCAGAACCCGTACATCGAGTCGCTCGTGTACGTGGGCGGCGAGATCCTCGCGTCGAAGAAAACCTCCTACGCCGAGCAGCTGAAGAGCGGCATCGACGAGAAGCTCATCGGCGGGCTGATGGAGCAACAGCACCGCACGATGATCGCCGCCATCAAACGCGGCCGCTTCGATCAGCCGGCGGATGCGACGAAGGCGATGACGGACAAGGTTCCGGCGCCGGTGATGCCGACCGTCCCGAACACGCCGATCCCTGCCGCTACCACGGAAACCCCCGCGCCGCCCGCCCAGCCCGGCCCGCCCGACGAACGGACGCTCGACCAGGTGATCATCGACTACCTCGCGTCCGAGGCGGAGAGCGAGCATCTCGAGCTTTCGCTGCTGTCCCAGGTCGAGTTCTTCTCCGGCTCGGCGGTGGAAGTGCGCGTGGCGACGAAGAAGAGTCTGTCCCAATCGCCGATCCCCGCCGCGGCCATCGAAGTCAAAGTGATCTCGACCGTCGAGGCGCCGCGCGTGATCTTCAAGGGGAAGACGGCCGGCGACGGGACGGCCATCGTTCGCTGCACGATCCCTCCATTTCGCGAGGGAACGGCCGCGGTCATCATTTCCGCACACAGCCCGATCGGCAACGACGAAGTGAAGCAGCTGGTGAAGCGCCGGAAGTGATCTTTCCCGGCCGGGCAGACACCGTGCATTAGCCCGCCTCCGCAATGTTCCGCAGTAAATTCGTTCGCGCGCTGACTTTCCTGATCCTGATGGCCGGGATCCTCTATCTCTGCGCCAGCCTCTACCTGCCGTCCTCTCGAAAGATGATCTTCGGGATCGACAAACGGAACGGCTACGTGCGCATGGTCCGATCGCACGTCACGTTTCTCCCGCCGCACCGGTACTACCGGCTGCCGTTCGAGAAACGGGAAGGATCGGCGCAGCTAGACGGCCTCATCCGCATCGAGACGCTCGATCAGGTGCCGGTGACGATCACCTATCGCCTCCGCTTCGGCCTCTCCGGCCAACGCCTCGCCGACGTGCGCAAGCTCGTGAACGACGGCTGGAGCGCCTGGATCCGCGCCCGAGTGTCCGAGGCGGTGCAGACGGTGACTCGCCAGGTGCCGATCGAGGAGCTGCTGACGCCGACGTCGCAGTTCAATCTGCAACGCCGCGAAATCCTCCGCCGCGTCGTGGCCCAGCACCTCGGCCGCAGCGGCCTGAACGTGACCGCGTTCGAGATCGCGCGCCTCGAAGCCGATCGCGACGCGTTGCTCAAGGCGAAAAGGACCGAGCTTCGTCGCTCGGCGCGCGGCGTCGCCGGACGGGTCGTGATCTTCGCCCTCGACGGCGCGGATTGGGACCTGCTCTCCGAGCTTTCGAACGACGAGCGCATCCCGAACCTGAAGGCGCTCTCCCGTTCCGGCACGACCGCCTCGATGCAGACGATCCAGCCGACGGTCTCCCCGATGCTCTGGACGACAGTCGCGACCGGCCTCGCGCCCGATCGCCACGGCGTGATCGATTTCGTGGAGCCGGTGCGCAACACGCCCGCCGATGCCTATACGCGTCGCGGCCCGGCGATCTGGGACATCGCGGAATCCTTCGGCCGCCATTCGGCGGTCGTGAACTGGTGGACCGATTGGCCGCCCTCGTCGCCCGGCGTGACGGTATTCGATGCGCCGGTCGAGTCGCAGATCGGCGCCGCCTATCCGGACGCCGTCGCGAAACGCGCGCAGCAGCTCGCGGTGCCGGTCGACACGATCGGCTTCCAGCAGGTGCGCCGCTTCCTCAACATCTCGGAAGCCGAATACGACCGCGCCGTTTCCTCCGGCAACGCCGCCGATCCGATCAACATCTTCCGCAACGTGCTGGCGAAGACGTGGACCGATCACCGCGTCGCGCTCAACGTCTTTCAACAGCAACAGCCGCTCGTGACGATGGTGCACTTCGACGGCACGGACGTCGTGAACCATCTCTTCGGTCCCTATCACCCGCCGCAGCGCGATGACGTCAACGACGACAACTACCGCAAGTACTGGCCGGGAGTGGCGAACTACTACTCGGAAGTCGACCGCCTGATCGGCGAGTGGATGAGCGTGCTGCCCGCCGACACGACGGTGATGATCCTCTCCGCGCACGGTTTCAAGTGGGGCAAGACGCGCCCGCGCGCGATTCCGAATGGCCGCGCCGCGCTTTCCGATCACCGCAATCCCGGGATGTTCATCGCGTACGGCAACCACGTGGCGCCGTCGCGTCTCGGACATCAGATCTCGATCTACGACATCGCCCCGACGGTGCTCTCGATCCTCGGCCTGCCGAAGTCGGCGGAGATGCCCGGAACGACGGCGACGTGGATGTTCAAGGACCTGACGCCCGTCGAGTCCGTGCGCGTCGTGTCGTACGCGGAGTTCATGAACGACCGGCCGCTGCCGCTCGACGCCGGCCACAACATGCTGACGTACCGCGCGGAGCTGCAGGCGATCGGCCATCTCGCCGATCCGCAACGCAATCTCACGCCGATCTTCGAGGATGAAGACGTGCCGACGCAGACCGCGTCGGCGAAGCCGCTCTCGCCCGAGCAATGGGGCCGTTACGCGTACTTCAACAACCTCGGCATCGAGCTGCAGAAGCAGAAGAAGTACAAGGAGGCGACCGAGGCGCTGGATAAGGCCATCGAGCTGAACCCTGACCGCCCGACGCCGTTCCTCAACTACGCGATTCTGTTGTTCGATCACGGCAACTACGCGGACGCAGAGGCGTTACTCGAACGCGCCGTGCAGCACGGATTGCCGAATGCCGACCAGTACTACGTCGACCTCGCCGCGCTTTACCGGGCGAAGAACGCGCCTTCCCGCGGGATCGCGCTGCTGTACAAGGCGCGCAACATCTACCCGCAGTCGTACCTGATCGCGGCCAACCTCGGCGCGAACCTGATCGCGAATCAACGCTACACGGAAGGCGTGCCCGAGCTCGAACGCGCGCTCGGCATGCAGCCTTCTTCGACGCCCGTCCTCAACAACCTCGGCGTCTTCTACGCGAAGAAAAACGATTACGCCCGCGCGCTGGATTACTGGAACCGCTCGCTGGCCATCAATCCGCGCCAGCCGCAGATCCGGCAGGCGAGTGAGGCGGCGCGGACGCGGCTGTAGAATTTAGATCATGGATACATTGCTCCAACAGGCCGTTCGCGAACTGACGAACCTGCCAGAGGCCGAACAGGAACTCGCCGGCAGGTGGATCCTCGCCGAGCTCCAGTCGGAACGACGTTGGGACGAGCTCTTCGCGCAGTCCGCGGATTTGCTGTCCGCGATGGCGGATGAAGCGATTCGAGAAGACGAGGCAGGCCTGACTCGGCCGCTCGACCCGGACGAGCTTTGAAGTCGCGCACCGACGCGGCGTTCCGCAAATTGCTCGGGGCCCTTCCGAAGAATGTGCGGGAACAAGCGATCGCGGCGTATCTGGTGTTCCGCAACGATCCCTGGCATCCGAGCCTTCATTTCAAGCGTGTGCACCCGACGCGTCCGATCATGTCCGTGCGTATCGGTAGTAATTACCGAGCTGTCGGCATTCAACGCGAGGCCGGTGCGATTCTGTGTTCTGGATCGGGCCTCACGAACAATACGAGACATTGATCGGCAAGAAGATGCGTTGAGCGCCTTCAATACGCAGTCGCCGACATCACCGCCGTCCCTTCGGGCTTCGTCGCCGTGACGACGCTCGCTACGCGTTTCAGCTTCCAGCCGGGGCCCGGCTTGCGGTAAGACGCTGACTGAGAAGTAATTTGGGTTCGATTGGTGAGCGCCCGCCGGACGCGGGCGAGACGCCCGCTCACCGATTCTTCCGCGGGGACTGCGTTTCGCTTTCGCGATGTTGTATTTTGGCGTCGGCCAAACCGGCTGAGACTCGACTGGAACTCACAGGAACAAGCACGATGGTAGCCCTCGAAAGGGAAGTCGGCCGCTTTCGCGATTTCCTCGCGAACCAGAAGCAGAAGCTCACCAATGAGCGCGCCGCGCTCGTCCGGGAGATCTTCTCCACGCACTATCACTTCGAAGCGGACGAGCTCCTCTTCAAGATGAAGGCGAAGAGCGTGAAGATCTCCCGCGCCACCGTCTATCGCACCCTCGAGCTCCTCGTGAAATCGGGCATGGTCCGCCGCGTCCACCTCGGCGAAGACCACTATCACTACGAGCACGTCACCGGAAACTCGCATCACGACCATCTCATCTGCACCACGTGCGGAGCGGTCATCGAGTTCCACGACGAAAAGCTGGAGCAGCGTCAGATCGAGATCTGCGAGCGGAAGAAGTTCACGCCCACGTTCCACAACCTCCAGATCCTCGGTATCTGCGACGCGTGCAAACGCAAAGGCCAGCATCCCAACTCGCCCGACCGCGTGCAGATGATCGGCGAGTCGTCGCTCAACCTGCGAAAGTAGCGATCAGGCGATTCAGCCGGGCGATCGTTTTCTCCCGGCCGAGCGCGACCACCACGTCGAAGATCGGCGGTGACGCGCCGCGCCCGGTGAGCGCGAGCCGCAGCGGGTGGATCAGCTTTCCCGCGCCAAGCCCGCGCGACTCCGCGAGGGTGCGCAACACCTGCTCGGTCGTCGCGACATCGAACGGTTCCGCGGCGCCGAGCGCATCGCGCAGCTCCTCGAGCCGCAGCTTCAAGTCTTCGCCTTTGAGATGCTTCTTCGACGCCTCGGCGTCGTACGTGATCGCCTCGTCTTCGATGAGAAACGGCTGCATCGCATCCGCGACTTCGGCCAGCGTGCGGCCGCGCACTTTCGTCATCTCGATGATCGCCCGCAACTCGTCGAGCGAACGCACGCGGTCGCCGAGGAAGGGGACGAGATGCGGGTAGATTTCGTCGGCGGACATCCGGGCCAGATACTGGCCGTTCATCCACAGCAGCTTTTCCTGATCGAAGATCGCCGGCGCTTTGTTGACGTCCGACAGATCGAACCAATCCGCCGCTTCGGTAGTCGTGAACAGCTCGCGATCGCCGCCGGGCGACCAGCCGAGAAGCGTGAGGAAGTTCACGAGCGCCTGGGGCACGATGCCGAGATCGCGATACTCCTCGGCCGAAGTGGCGCCGGTGCGTTTGCTGAGGCGCTTCTTGTCCGGGCCGAGGATGAGCGGGAGGTGGGCGAAGACCGGCGACTCGCGCTCGAAAGCACGGAACAGCAGGATGTGCTTCGGCGTGTTCGAGAGGTGATCGTCGCCGCGCGCAACGTGCGTGATCGCCATGTCGATGTCGTCGACGACGACGCTGAGGTGGTATGTCGGGTAGCCATCGGAGCGGAGCAGGACGAAGTCGTCGATCAGCTCCCCCTCGAAGTGAACGTCGCCGCGGATGAGATCGTGAAAGTCGATCGGGCCGGGCGAGACTTTCATCCGGATCACATGCGCGCCGTCGGTGATCGACGCGGTGCCGGACTCCGCGAGCACGCGGCACTTGCCCGAGTACTTGTACGGTTTGCCCGCGACTTCCGCGGCGCTGCGATCGGCTTCCAGCTCTTCGACCGTGCAGTAGCAGCGATACGCCTTCCCGGCGGTGACCAGCTCCTCGGCGCGCTGGCGATAGAGGTCGAGGCGATCGCTTTGGTAGAGCGGGCCTTCATCCCAATCGATGCCGAGCCACTGCAGCGAGCTCACGATCTGCTCCGCGTGATGCTGGCGGGAGCGCTCGACGTCCGTGTCCTCGATGCGCAGCAGCATCTGCCCGCCGTGACGGCGCGCGTGGAGGAGGTTGAAGATCGCAGTACGGGCGCCTCCGACGTGAAGAAATCCGGTGGGCGACGGGGCGAAACGGAGCTTCATCGGCGGCGGAGTGTAACATCCGTCAAATGCGGCGGCAGGAAGGCTTCTCGCTCATCGAAGTGCTCGCCGCGATCCTCGTTCTCTCCGTCGTGATCCTCACTACGATCGCGGTCTTCACCGAACGCAAGAGCCGGCTGCGCACCGCGAACGAAACCGTTCTCACGTATCAGGCTTTGGCCAATGAAGCCGAGGTGCGGCGGCGCTCGGATTTTGCCGGGCTGGAGACGGACCAGGCGACGTTCGTCACCGACACGACGCTGCTCGCACCGCTCGGCGCCTACACGACGTCCGTCACGGTCGACAAGAAAAGCCCGTTGCGTAAAGACGTCACGCTCTCCATCCATTGGCGCAACGGCCAGCGCAACGCGTCGCTCGTGCTGATCCGCACCTACACCGGGGGAGGCAACCTGTGGTGAAGCGCAGCCGCGGATTTACCTTGGTCGAAGTCGTCGTGGCGATGGCGGCCTTCGGCTTCTTCCTGTTCATCATCATTCTGATGACGGCGGAGATGGAGAAGAACCGGCAGCGCTATCCGGTGAACTTCATGGCCCATCCGCAGATGGCGGCTGTGCTCTCGCGCATGCGTCGCGACGTCGAAGATTCGCAGCTCTATCCGGAGTCGGTCGACAAGTACACGCAGACACCGAAGACGCTGATCGTGAAGATGCAGGCGTCGGATGGCTCGCTGGAAGACGTCGTGTGGGACTTCAGCACGAAAGGCGAGGCGCACCGATTGGAGTATCGCGTGGGCGCGCTCGCCAGCCGATGGGACGCGAAAGGTCTGCCGGACCTCGATGCCGAGATCGACGCATTCCCCATCGGCAGCCGCTACGCCACGCGCATCAAGGCAAAGGACAAGAATGGGCAGCTCGCCATCGACCAACTCTTCACGCCGCGCAAGCACTAGGCCGTACGACGGCCGGCGTTGGTCGGCCAAGCCTCGGCGGCCTTCGCCGTTCATCGCCTCGGCCGCGTACGCACAACGGCGAAGTCAGCGCGGCTTCGCGTTGATCTCCGCGCTGGTCCTCGCTTTTCTCTATTTCGGATTGATGCAGCTGCTGCTCATCGACTCCTCACGCTCGTTGCACGAGGCGCAGAGTTTCAAGGCTCGCGTCGTGGCGAAGACGCTCGCCGAAAACGGGGCGGAGATCGCGGCGACGAACGCTGTGAATCAGGACTCAGGCGGCGGCAGCGTCACGGACGCGCAGGGCTTCTGCCGCGGAACGCTCGCACCGGGAAGCGGCGTGAACACGCTGGTGATTCGGGGAGAGGGGCAGACGAGCGGGGTGGTGAGTCAAACCGCTACGGTGGACCTGCTCCTCAATCGGAACTTCAAGCAGCTGAACATCGCGTACGCGAAACACTCGCAGTGAAAAGAAAGAGGCGGGCTCGGAGCCCGCCTCGTCAGACCGTGCGGCGTTTGCGCATCAAGCCGGCGCCGATGGCCAGAGCGGCGAGACCGCCGAGGACCATGCCCGGGTTCTTGCGAGCCATGTCGCGAGCCTTCTCGATGTTGCCGTTGAGGTTCATGTTGCCGAGCGAGCCCGTGTTCACGCCGAAGCGGTCGAGCATGCCCTTCAGACCGGTGAGCGGACGTTCCGCGACCGGCGTGGATTCAGGAGCCTGATAGGGGTGGAACTGGCTGGTGGGATTGAGGTTATCAACCATTTGATTCCTCCTTTTGACTCTTATTTGTATTGCGAGGGAAATGCCACTTTCGGCGGTATATACTTCGCCCTCATGAGCGGGAATCCACGCGAGCACGTGAAGGACCAAGGCTTCTGGGACGGCGGCACGCCGTGCCACGGCAACAACGATCAATCGGCCGGAAAAGCGAGCGGCGCTCCCGGACATCGGGGCCCTTCGAAGATTGGCGTGGCCACCGATCTGGAGTTCCCGCCCGGTCCGGACGAGCTTCCGCCCACGGTCGATCAATAGAGACCCATCCGACTGCGCGGCTGAATCGTAGGTTCAGTCGCTCCGATGCCGATGAACGACACCGTTCCGCTTCCAGCGTTGCTCCCCGCGGTTGCGCGGGGGGATCTCTCCGCGTTCGAGGCGCTCTTCGACCGCTACTCCGGCACGCTCTACGCTTTGCTCCTGCGCGTCCTGGGCAATCCCGAAGATGCTCAGGAAGTGCTGCAGGAGTCTTTCGTCAAGGTGTGGACGAGCGCGAAGATGTTCGATGCAGTGCGGGGAAGCGAGGCGGCGTGGCTGATCTCCATCGCCCGCAGCCGAGGAATCGACAAGCTGCGCTCGCGACGAATCCGTGTCGATCGTGAGAACGACGCCGGCCGGGAAATCTCGATCCAGTCCTCCTTCGTAGAGAAAACGACCGGCGCGGAAGAAGCGATCCGCGCGGAAGAGCGGACGGCCGTCCGCGGCGCGCTCGCCGAGCTTCCGGAAGCGCAGCGGGTCGCGCTCGAGCTGGCGTACTTCGAAGGACTCTCCCAGTCCGAGATCGCCGAGCGCCTCGGCGAGCCGCTCGGCACCGTGAAGACGCGGATGCAGCTCGGCATGAAGAAGTTGAGGGATCGCCTGCGGGCGTTTCAACCATGACCCACGAGGATTTCGAGTCGATCGCGGCGCTCGATGCCGTCGGTGCCGCCACGCCGGAAGAGGAACAGCTCCTTCGCGAGCACCTCGCCACGTGCGCGACGTGCCGCGAGGCGCGCGACGAATTCGGCGAGGCGGCGACGCTGCTGGCTCGCGATCTCGATCCGGTCGCGCCGCCTCCCGAGGTGCGCGCGCGCATCTTCGAGGCGATCGATGCCGATGCGGACATCGACATGGACGATCATCCTGATGGCGAAGTCGTCGACTTCGAGACGCATCGCAAACTGCCCTGGTGGCTCGCGACCGCGGCGATGCTGTTCCTCGCTTTGTGGGGCTGGCGCGAGATCGGGATCCGCGTGGCGCGCGAGAAGCTGCGCACGCAGGCCGCGGAGATCGAGCAGTTGGAGAGCCGCAACGCGACGCTCAATCAGCAACGGGACAAGCTCGCCGGCACGATGAGCGCGCTGATGGCGAGCGATCTCCATCCGGTCGCGCTGCCCGGCGGAAAAGTGGCGCCGACGGCGTCCGCACGCGCGTTCGTCGATCCGCAGAAACAACGCGCGTACGTGTTCCTCTACAACCTGCCGGCGAACCCGAACGACAAGAGCTACCAGCTCTGGATCCTGCGCGGCGAACAGAACCCGCCGCAGAGCGCGGGGGTGTTCGACGTGGAGCGCAACGGCATGGCGTTGCTCACGGTGGAGAACATTCCGCAGGGGATGAACGGCCTCGCCGTGACGCTCGAGCCGAAAGGCGGCGGCGCCCAGCCGTCGAACGCGGAGTACTACGTCCTCGGCAACGTGCCGCCACGGCCGAATGCGTAGGTCGCGGCGAGTGTCATCCTGACCCGCGAAGACGGGGAAGGATCTCCCGGCATGAACGGAAAGCGCACGTGCCAGGAGATCCTTCGCCGTCTGCGCGGCTCAGGATGACACGGCCCGCGTTACAGCCCCATGATGTTGTAGCCGCAGTCGACGTACAGCACTTCGCCCGTGATCCCGGAAGACATCGGCGAGGCGAGGAACAAGCCGGCGTTGCCGATCTCGTCGAGCGTCACGTTGCGGCGCATCGGCGACTTCTCGGCGTGGTGCTTCATCATGTCCGTGAAGCCGGAGATGCCGCGTGCCGCGAGCGTGTTCACCGGGCCGGCGGAGATGGCGTTGACGCGGATGTTGTTGCGGCCGAGGTTGGCGGCGAGGTAACGGACGGAGGATTCGAGAGAGGCCTTCGCGACGCCCATCACGTTGTAGCCTTCGACGGCCGCGACGGAGCCGTGATACGTCATCGCGACGACCGAGCCGCCGCCTGCGGTCTCGAAGAGGGGCAGCGCGGCGCGCGTCAGGCTGACGAGCGAATACGCCGAGATGTCGTGCGCGGTCTTGAAGCCTTCACGAGACGTTTTCACGAAATCATTCGTGAGATCGTCGTGCGGCGCGTAGGCCACGGAGTGGATGAGCACGTCGAGCTTGCCGCCGAACGACTCGCCGACCTGCTTGTAGACGGCTTCGACGTCCGCATCGCTCGTGACGTCGCACGGCAGAAGCAGCGAATCGGAAAGCGTCGTCGTGAGCTTCTCGACGCCGTCCTTCAGACGCTCGCCCTGATACGTGAACGCGAGGCGCATCCCTTCGCGCGACAGCGCCTGGGCGATGGCCCACGCGATCGAGCGTTTGTTGGCGACGCCGAATACGATTCCGGTCTTCCCTTCCAGTAGTGCCATTGAGCGATGATATCGCGCCATGAAACGCTTCGTGTCCCTTGGATTCGCCCTCCTCCTCGCCACCACCCTCCTCGCCGAGAAACGCGCCTTCACGATCGAGGACTTCTACCGCGTCCGGACGGCCAGCGACCTCGCCGTCTCGAAAGACGGCAAGCAGCTGACGTGGACCGTCTCGACGCCCGATCTGCCGAAGGCGAAACGGACGCAGCGCATCTGGATCTCCGACGCGAACGGCACCGACGCGCGCGAGCTGACGCACGGCGACGCCGACACGAACGCGCGCTTCTCGCCGGACGGCAAGACGATCGCGTTCATCCGCTCCGGCAATCTCTGGACGCTGCCGCTGGAAGGCGGCGGCGAGGCGAAGCAGCTCACCGACATCTCGACCGGCGTCTCCGGTCCGCTCTTCTCGAACGACGGGAAGTGGATCCTGTTCGCGACGGACGTCTATCCCGAGTGCGGGGGCGACGACGCTTGCAACCAGAAGATCGCCGACCGTTGGTCGAAAGGGAAGTTGAAGGCGCACGTCGCCGACGGCCTGCTCTATCGCCACTGGACGGCGTGGCGCGACGGCACGGTCACGCACACGTGGCTGCTGAACGTGGCGACGGGCGAGACGCGCGACCTCACGCCCGGCAATTTCGACTTCCCGCTCTTCCAGGTCTCCGGCCCGACCGGCTACGACCTCTCGCCGGACGGCCGCCAGCTCGCCGTCGCATCGAAGCAGGATCCCGAGCCGGCGTCGTCGACGAACTCCGACGTCTGGCTTTTCTCGCTCGCCGACAAAGACGCGAAGCCGCGCAACATCACGAGCGCGAACAAAGGCGCCGACTACGCGCCGCGCTACTCGCCGGACGGCCGCTACCTCGCGTACGTCACGCAGAAGGATCCGGGCTACGAGTCGAGCCGC
>JAFAVZ010000348.1 GCA_019242175.1 Acidobacteriota bacterium | reverse complement strand
CCTCCATGTACGCGCCGCGCACGAGCTTCACCGCCTGGATGAGCCCCTAGCTGATGCCCCGGTCGTACAAGCCGCGGAGGTAGTCGAGCCGATCGACGCGGTACAACTGGACGGTCGTGTAGACGATGGGCAGCTCGCGGTTGAAGTCTTCCATCATCCGCTCCGCCAGATCGTCGATCGCCTGCTGGATCCACGTTTCTTCGGCATCGATGAGGACGCGGATCTTGAGGTTCGCCGCCAGCTCGCAGATCTGCCGCACGCGCGCCCGGACGCGCTCGAACGCCGCCCTCTCCTCTCCTTGCAACGCCATCCCCGCGGAGACTTTCTCCAGCAGGTCTTTGTCGCCGAGACCCGTGACTTTGAAGACGCCGAACGGCTCGTCGCCATCGGTGGAGGTGGACGCATGCCGAATGGCGTGCAACACCTCATCCCGCGTGACGTCGAACCCCGCCTCGTTCTTCAACCCTTCGGCCGAGTAGTCGAGGATCGACCGAATGCCCCGCCGGTGCAGATACGCGACCGTCCCCTCGCAGTCTTCGATGCTCGTGCCGCCGCAGAAGTACGGGAACGGTCCTACGTGCCTCACCAACATGGGCCCGAGCACCGGGATCTTCAGGGTCATCAACCCCAGCTTCTCGCCATGATCGGTCAGCCTCGGGAGGATGGACTGGAACATCAACCGGATGAGATGCAGCTTCCAGGTGGGCACTCCGCGAAAGGTGAGCTCGGTGTCGTACAGGTCGACGGAAGGATGCGGTTCCATGCGATGCGGAAGGGTACTTCGGGGGCGGGGGGAATGCACGAAGTGCGCAAGTCGCCCCTCCCCTAAAACACCACCTCCCCGAACGCCACGTGCCCCGACGGTGTGATGTGAAAGTCGCGCACCTTTCGGGCGCGGATGGCCGTCGAGGCGCCGTAGATCAGTGGCACCATCATCGCCTGCGACTCGATCAGGTCGGTGATCGTCTTGCGGTTCGCGGGCGATGGGTCGACGCGGAACGCGGCGAGGGCGGCGTCGGTCGTCGGGTCGCTCCAGCGTGCGAGGTTCGTCAGGTATTGGCCGTTGCGGGACACCTGCGCCGAGGACAGCAGCGACTCGTAGAACTCGGCGGGGTCGGGGTTGTCGGCGACCCAGCCGCCGAGGCCGATGTCGTAGTCGCCGTTCGCCAGCGCGCGGAAAGCCTCGGCGGTATTGCGGGGCTGCGTGAGCTGCACGTCGATTCCGTACGCGCCGAGCTGGCGTGCGAGCTCCTGGCCGGATGCCATCGGCTTCGGGAGATACGGGCGCGGCGTCCAGGTCACGAGCATCCGGATGCGCGCGGGTTTGCCGGGATGGTTGCGCAGCGCCTCGCGGTCGCGGGCCGGGCTCAGGCCCATCGGCTTCGCCATCAGCAGCGGGATGATGTCGGCGGCGACGAATGCGAAGTGATTCTTCTCGTAGTTGATCTCCGCGATCGGCACGGGATCGATGGCATCGCGGATGGCCCGGCGCACGGATCCGTCGCGGAACATCGGCCGCTCGCAATTGAAGAAGAGGAAGCCGGTGGAATTGCCGGGCTGCATCATCGCCATGAATCCGGTGATGCCGTGGCGCAGGAGATCGTGCGCGGCGAGATTCAACGTCACGTCGATCTCGCCCTGCTTCGCCGCCTCGATCAGGCCCATCGGCGTGCCGTCGGCATCGGGCGGATAGATGGCGAACATCAGCTCCTCGGCGTTGGCCGTGCCGCGATAGCGCGGATTGCGCACCAGACGGATCTCTCGTGCATCGCGCAGCGCGAGCATCGAAACGAGTCCGGCGAATTGATACGGACCGGTGCCGTGCAACGCGCCGCCTTTCTCGAGGACGATGCCGCAATTCCACTGCGTCAGCACGTTCTCGAAACGCGGACTGGGGCCGGTCATCGTGAAGTACACGCGCCCCTCGCGCGCCGACACCGTAGCCCGGCCGCGCAGAGCGCCCGCCTTCGACAGCGACGCCGCGGCGATCTCGGCGGTCAACGGCGTGCCGTCGGAGAAGACGATGCCGTCGCGCACCGCGGCGGAGTAGATGGGCTGCGAGCCGGCGCGTTCCTGGCGCAGCGGCTCGGCGAAGAGATGCGGCTCGATCGATCCGGAAGGCGTCACGCGATACGCCATCTCGAAGATCTGACCGAGGATGAGGCCGGTGATGGTGTCGAAGACTTCTCGCGGATCGAGCGTGCCGATGCTCGCCAAAACGCCGATGCGCAACGTACGACTCTTGTCGGTCGTGGGGATCGCAGTCATGAAAGTCCCACCTGCATGTCGTCGTCGCCGCCCGGGCCGTCGGCGCACGCGGAGGGTAGCGCGGGAAAGAATGCAACGGACGCGGCGTCACTGAAATGTGTTCGCCCAGATGCCGGGCGTTCATCACTGCCAGAGGCGGTTTCACATCAGCCCGCCTGCCTTTCGTCCCTTCCTGATAGCTTGTTTTTGGAATCTTCCGGTAGAGTCTCCGCGCGTCCACGTCCACCAATCGGAGATCGAATTGCACTATCACCCTCGAGCCCTCGGCTTCGCCGTGGCCTTCCTCGCTTTCCTTTCCGTTTGCAGCTTGAACCTCCACGCAGCCGAAGTCATGACGCTGATCGACGTCGATCAGAACGTCAGCACCGGCTGTCTCCTGCAGGGAACTTCCGGCATCGACGCCGTCGCCACGGTCTCGATCGCGAGCAAAGCGACCGGCATGACCGTGCAGTCGCTGCGCGTGCAACGCTGTTCCGCCGGGTCGCTCGGCCCCGTCGTGGAGCTCCCGAACGGCTGGCCCGTGCCGCGCGACGCGCAACAGTTCAGCGTCGAGGCGCTCGTGCCGTATGCGCAGCTCGGCCTCACGCCGACGACGCCGGCCCGGTTTGCGTTCGTGCTGTTGCAGGATGGGCAGACGCCGATCCGCATTCCCGCGGATGGCTCGATGCTGACGTTCGGCGCGCCGAGCCGGCGCCGTTCCGCCGCTCCCTCTCTGCAGGGCGCGGCCGGGGCGGCGGATGGCAACCTCGGCGAGTGGATTCCGTCGCAGCAGATCGCATCCGGCAACGCGATGAACGTTTGGATGCGCGCGGAAGCGGAGGCGCTGTTCCTGCGGTTCGACATCCGAGCCGAGGGGCCGGTTGCTCGTGATGATGAGTACGTTACGCCGTTCCACTCGACGCTGACCGTCAATGCGCCGGGCGTGCTGGCGAATGACATCGATCCGAATGGCGATCCGCTTTCCGCGGAGCTCGTCACTCCCGCGACGCACGGGACCGTGACGCTGGCGCCGGACGGCTCGTTCGTCTACCAGCACGATGGCTCGACGACGGCGAACGACGCGTTCACGTACATCGCGCGCGATCCGTTCGCGGCGTCTGCACCTGCGACCGTGACGTTGACGCCTGTCGTGATCTCGCGGCCGCCCGTCGGCAGCAGCGACTCTTACTCCACTCCGGAAGATCAGGCGCTCGTCGTCTCCGCGCCTGGAGTGCTGGGGAACGACAGCGATCCGGATGGAGATGCCATCACGGCCCAGATCGAGTCCTCCCCCGCCGGCGGGACGCTTTCGCTGCAGGCGAACGGCTCGTTCACGTTCACTCCCGCGGCGAATTTTCACGGCACGACGTCGTTCACCTATCGCGTTTCCGATGGAACGTCGCTATCGGATCCGGTGACGGTCACCATCGCCGTGACGCCGATCAACGATGCGCCTTCGTTCACTGCCGGCGGCAATGTGATCGTCGCGGAAGACTCGGGCGCGTATGCCGCGCCGTGGGCGACCTCCATCAGTGCCGGTCCGTCCGAGTCTTCGCAGACGGTCGCTTTCCAGGTCGTGGGCAATTCGAATCCGACGCTGTTCAGCGTCGCGCCTTCGATCTCCGCGACTGGCCAGCTCGCGTTCACGCCGGCGGCGGATGCGAACGGCAGCGCGCAGATCACCGTTGCGCTGCAGGACGATGGCGGCACCGCGAATGGCGGTGTCGATACGAGTGCGACGGTGACGTTCACGATCACAGTGAGCGCGGTCAACGACTCACCCTCATTCGCGCTCCCCGCCTCGACCGGCTCCGATGAAGATGCCGGCGCTCGCAGCGTACCCAATTTCGCCAGCGCGATCAGCGCTGGCCCTGCCGATGAGAGCGGGCAGACGCTCACGTTCTCCGTGACGCAGGCTTCGAGCGATCCGACGCTGACATTCACCGTAGTGCCGGCGATCGCCGCCGACGGCACGCTCACTTACACGGCAGCGCCGAATGCGTATGGCACGGCGGCGTTCAACGTCGTGCTCACCGACAACGGGTCGAACACCGCGCCGAACGTGAGCACGTCGACGCCGCACTCGTTCGCGATCACCATCAACCCGATCAATGACGCGCCGTCGTTCACGATCGCGACGCCGACGACCGCGTCCCTCGAAGACGGAGGCCCGCAGACGGTGGGAGCGTTCGCGACGGCGATTTCCGTCGGACCGAACGAGACCGGCCAGACGCTCGCGTTCTCCGTCACGCCGACCGGTTCCACCGGCACGCTCGCCTTCACCTCGGCGCCGACCATTGCCGCGGACGGCACACTCACCTACACCGCCGCGCCGAACACGTCCGGCACTGCGACGTTCAGCGTCGTGCTCACCGACAACGGCTCCAACGTCGCGCCGAACGTGAATGCGTCGGCCGCGCAGACCTTCACCATCACCGTGAACGCGGTGAACGACGCACCGTCCTTCACGATCCCGTCGTCGACGAGCGCGGACGAAGACGCCGGAGCGCAGACGATCCCCAGCTTCGCTACCGCAATCAGCGCCGGTCCCGCCGATGAGAGCGGTCAGACGTTGACGTTTACCGTCACGCAGACCGCCGCCGACCCGACGCTGACGTTCACCGTGGCGCCGGCCATCGCCGCCGACGGAACGCTCACCTACACCGCCGCGCCGAACGCCTACGGCACCGCGACGTTCAGCGTCGTGCTGACGGATGACGGCTCGAACACCGCGCCGAACGTGAACACGTCGAGCACGCACTCGTTCACGATCACCATCAACCCGATCAACGACGCGCCATCGTTCACGATCCCGGCTTCGACAATGTCCCAGGAAGACGGCGGCCCGCAAACCGTGAGTACGTTCGCGACGGCGATCTCCGCCGGACCGAATGAGACCGGCCAGACGCTGACGTTCGCCGTCACCTCGACCGGCACCACCGGCACGCTCGCCTTCACCTCCGCGCCGACGATCGCCGCCGACGGCACACTCACCTACACCGCCGCGTCGAACACGTCCGGCACTGCGACGTTCAGCGTCGTGCTCACCGACAACGGCTCCAACGTTGCGCCGAACGTCAACGCCTCGGCCGCGCAGACCTTCACCATCACCGTGAACGCGGTGAACGACGCACCGTCCTTCACGATCCCGTCGTCGACGAGCGCGGACGAAGACGCCGGAGCGCAGACGATCCCCAGCTTCGCTACCGCAATCAGCGCCGG
>JAFAVZ010000328.1 GCA_019242175.1 Acidobacteriota bacterium | reverse complement strand
AGTACACGGGCGATGACAGCTCGAGCGGCGCGCCGGCGTGCATCGCCGCGCCGATGAGCGTCGCGGTCACGCTCTTCGCCGCGGAGCGCGTCTCGTGCAGCTTGTCGCGATGCTCGCCATGGAAGTACTCCTCCACCACGAGCCGTCCGTGGCGAGCGATCAGAATCCCGTGGATCTGCAGCGCCGCGTTCTCGTCCATCGGCAGGTCGAGAATGCGTTGGACGAAGCGCTCGATCCCTCCCCGATCGATGTTCTCCTCCTCGACGCTCGCCGTGCGCCAGCCGTCGTCGCGCGCGGGCGGCGGCCGGTAGCTGTACCGCGCGTCTTTCTCCCGTGGGTAGAACGCGCTGTTCGCGTCGCGTTGGAGCTCGTAGATTCCGCCTCGTTCAGGAAAGTCGAGACGGAAGGAATCGCGCTCCGGGTAGTAGACACCTTGACTGCGCTCGCGATTCTGACCATCGAGCAGGCGCACGGACGATCCCTCGATGACGAGCCGCCTTGCGCCGATCGCGTTGCCGAAGTCGCGTTCGAGATTGCGCAGCACCGTGTCGTACGAGCCGTCGTCGCGTTTGCGCAGCTGGAGGAAGAACGTGAACGTGTCGTCGAGCGGTGCGACGGTGCCGCGCCAGTGATTCGGGCTCGTCCTCGCGAGCAGCACGGGCGACGCGAAAGGAAAGCCGAGGGCGGAGTAGCGGGGGGAGAACCAGTGGCCGGCGATGGCACCGTCGTCGAGGAGGTGGCCGCGAAACGTTCCGCCGCCGAGCGGTGCATCGAAGGAGAGCTCGCCGTCGGAAGTCCGGACCGGAAGAACGCGGCCCTGGAAGTCGGCGGTGAAGGAGTGGCCGGACCGTCCCATCAACAAAATGCCCCGCGCGTCGGGGCCGAAGTTGCGTTTCGCTTTCCAGAGGCCGGAGAGGTCGACGGCCCCGACGCGCGTGACAAGGGTGAGCGAGAGAAGCACGAGCGCCGCGGGTCTCATCGATCTCAGAGACGGCGCTCGCGGCGCAGCGGTTAGCCGGGCTGCGGATTCTCCACGTCCGCGGAGCCGTCGCCATCGTCGGGATGCAGAACGACGGCGGGTCCGAGGCGCACCGGGCCGAGATGGACGGGCCGGGGACAGGAAGGGCCGGTGAGCGGAAGCTCGCGAACCTCGTCCATCGCCTCGATCACCACGGCTTCGGCGGTAGGAAACGGTCGGAT
Organism: Acidobacteriota bacterium; assembly: GCA_019242175.1. GTDB lineage: Bacteria > Acidobacteriota > Thermoanaerobaculia > Gp7-AA8 > Gp7-AA8 > JAFAVZ01. Next base: position 6,568 of record JAFAVZ010000328.1, on the reverse strand, counting down.
TTCAGTCATGTCTGTGAGAGTGAGGGCCGACTCCCGCAGGAGAGCCGGCCCTCGCCTTTCCCCCTATCGCGATCCGATCGTCGTCACGACCGCCTGCGCGCCGGAATCGTTCGTCGTCACCACCAGGCGGTCGGTCAGCGGCTGATTGCCCACGACCTCGAGGTGGAGCGGAAGGACCTGTCCGGGATTCAACGTGAACGGAACCCGGATGCTCTGGTCGAGCAGGATCGAGCTGCCGTTCTCCATGCGCACCGAGGACACGCGATGCGGCACGTCGTCTTCATTGGACAGGGGAACGATGAGCGCGCCGCCGGCGGGCTGCGGACGGAGCAGGATCGCCTGCGGAACGTTCAGACCTTCGCCGCGGGCCACGAAGCCGCTGTCCGTGACCGCGTACTCGAAGGCGTCCCGGGACGAGCGGCCCTGGCAGTCGGTGGCGGTGATCATCACCGTACCGATCTTGCCGAGATCGCTCGCCGTCGGGGTGAAGGTGACCGTGCCGGTGGAGCCGTTGAAGCCGATGAAGCCCGTGGCATCGGACGTCATCGTGACGCTGCAGCCGTCGGTCTGCGCGACCGCGCGTACCGGAACGGAAAGCGTCGCGCCCGGAGAGACGAGCACGAGGTCGGACGGCGCGCTGACGATCGGTGCGCGATCGTTCGTGTTGCCGGCGTGAGCCACGAGGTGAATCGTGACGGACGCGCTTTCCATCGTGCCGTCGGACGACACCGCAGTGAACGACGCGACGTACTGAGTCGAGTCGGCGCTGCAGATGTCCATCGGGGTGAAAGAGACGATGCCGTTGTCGTACGAAGAGCCGTCCGGCAGCTGGTCGGGGGCGATCGTCACGGCGAGGCCGCGGCGGTCGTAAGCCGACACCGCGAACCGCAGCGTCTCTCCCCGTTCCACTACCTGCTCCTCCGGCACCAGGATCACGAGGTCCTGCGCCGTGGAGCTGACGGAGTTCGACTGCACGATGCCTTCGCCGTCGAGCTTGACGCTGATGTTCGGCTCGTCCGGATCGGTGGTCTCAGCGGTCAGCGTGGCGGTCGTCGGACCGATGGCGTTCGGAGCGAAGCGGAGGCCGACCTGCACTTCCCGCCCGGTCGGGATGACCAGCGGCAGGCCGAGCAGGCCGTCGACCAGGAAGCGGTCGCTGTCCGTCTTGAACGAGTTGATTTGCAGGTCGGAGGTGCCGATGTTGCGCAGCACGAGGGCGATCGGCTTCGACAGCGTGCCGACCGGCACCGGGCCGAACTGCAGCTCGACCGGCGGGATGGCGAGCTTGCCGCCGTCCGCACCGCCGCGCACGATCAGCCAGAACTGGGCCGTGGCAACGACACCGCGGCAATCCGTGCCTTTGATCGTGACGCTGGCGACCGAGCCGGCTTCGGAGAGCTGCGGAGCCCAGGTGAGGATTCCGCGGTCGGCGTTGTAAGACGTGGAGGCCGGCGCGGTGATGTCGAGATCCACCGAGCAATTCGGGTTGTCCGTATCGGCCATGATCGGGATCTCCATCAGCTCCCCGACCTCGGCCACCACGGGACGCGACGGACGGCTGATGCGCACTTGCGCCGCGTGGGCGTCGGCACCGATCGAGCGGCGGCGGCCGACGGTCTCCGAGGCGCCGATGCTGATCGTGACCGTGGAGCTGGAGATGGCGCCGAGCGAGTCCTTCGCCTCGAAGGTCAGGACCTGTTCATCCAGGCCGTTCCAGCAGGCCGCGGAGCCGGTGAGGACGAAGAGACCGGTCGCAGGATCGAACGTTGCGCAGTCCGGCAGATTGAGCGCGCGGACCGTGACCGGCTCCGTGTCGCCGGCCCCGACCAAGAACCGGATGGTGTCCGAGACGCCGACCGCGATCGACTGCGGGACGCTGAGCACGGGTGCGTTGTTGAGGCAGGAGTTGCCGTCGCCGCCCGGGTCGGTCGTGCCGCCGTTGTTCGAGACGAGCTTCATGTCGACGATGGAGTGGCGGTTCGGCGCGACGTCGGCCAGCGCGACGCCGTTCTTGTAGCCGGTGAGGCTGAAGAACACGCGGTAGGAGCCGGCGGCGATGGAGGCGAAGCGGTAGACGCCGAGCGAGTCGGTGTGGGTGGAGGCGATGAGGTTGTTGTCTTCGTCGCGCACTTCCACGAGGACGTTCGCGAGCGGATTGTTGTTGGCCGCGTCGCTGACGATGCCGCCGAGGGAGCCCGGCTTCGGAAGGAGCGAGAGATCGTGACGTTCCGCGGAGCCGGACGTCGGCGTGAACGGCGCGGTCGTCAGCGGCTGGTAGTCATCGCTCGAGGCGGAGAGCGTGGCGCTCACGTTCGGCGTGACGTCGGAGAAGGAGTATTCGCCGTTCGCGTCGGAGGTCGTGGTGCGGACGGCGCCGTTCTGGGTGAGCGTCACGACGGCGCCCGGGATCGGATTGCCGCTGTGCGCGTCCTTGACCACGCCGGAGATGCTCGTCGGCTGCGGCGTCACGGACGCCGTCGACAGCACCTGGTCGACCGTCGTCCGTTGATTGGCGGATACCGCAGCCGACGCGGTGGCGTTGTCATAGCCGGCCTTGCTGAAGTGCAGCGCGTACTGGCCCGGCGGGAGCGAGTCGAAGGCGTAGTTGCCGGAGGCATCCGTCGTGGTGGTGCCGATCGGCGTGCCGCTCGCGTTGGAAAGCGTGATGGAGACGCCGGCGAGGGCTCCGCCATCCGTGGCCGTCACGTGGCCGCCGATGCTGCCCGGGCGCGGCTGGAGCGTGAGGTCCTGGTTGAGCGAGCCACCGGGCGTGAGGGTGAACGAGACCGGCGCGCCATCGAAGTAGTCGGCGCGCGTGGCCCGCAGCGTGGACGGCACGTTGGCGTCGACGTTGGCGAAGACGTACTGGCCCGCGCTGTTCGTGGTGGTCGTGCGCGTGGTGGAGCCGGAGACGAGCGTCACCGTCGCGCCGGCGAGCGGCTGATTCGTCGTCGCGTCGAGGACGCGGCCGCTGACGGAGCCGGCAACCGGTGCGAGCTGCGCGTTGACGACGACCGTTCCGTTGCGAGGCACGATCGCGCTCTCCGTCGCCGGCACGTAGCCGTCGCGCGTGAAGCGCAGCGTGTAGTTGCCCGGAACGATGTTGCTGAACGAATAGTGGCCAGAGGCGTCGGTCGTCGTCGTGGCGATGACGTGGCCCTGGTCGTCCACGAGTTGCACCTGCACCCCCGCGAGCGGCGCGTTGCCGCTCCCCGTCACCGTGCCGGAGATCGTCCCCGGCAGCGGCTGCAGCGCGAGATTGATCGTTGCCGAGCCGTCCGTGGGCAGCGTCACCGGCGCCGAGGACTGCGACTGGTAGTCGGCCGCGGAGGCGGAGACCTGCACCGGCGAGCCGGTCTTCACGTTGGAGAAGGAGTAGTGGCCCGAGGCGTCGGTCGTCGTCGTACGCGGCGTGCCGTTCTCGGTCAGCGTGACGGTCGCGCCGGCGATCGGCGTGCCGTTCGCGGCGTCGGTGATCGAGCCGCTGATCGTGCCGTTCGTGTCGGACGGAGGCGTCACCTGGCGGGCGAGCGCCGCGTTCACCGTCTGCGTCTGGCCGGCGATGATCGTCGTGGCCATCGTCGCCGTGATGTAGCCGGTCGCGCTGAAGCGCACCGTGTAGCCGCCAGCCTCGATGTTCGCGAAGCCGTACTGGCCGGAGGCATTCGTGGACGTCGTGGCGATGACGTTGCCGTTGCTGATCAACTCGACCAGCGCGCCGTTGATCGGATTGCCGTTCGAGGCGTCCGTGACCGCGCCGCCGAGGGAGCCGGTGGTCGGCGGATTGCCGCCGCCGCTTGCCGTCAACGCCGCGTTCAGCGTCTGGGCCTGGCCAGCGGTGATCGTCGTGGCGTCCATTGCGGTGTTGAAGCCGGTGGCGCTGAAACGCACCGCGTAGCCGCCCTGCTGCACCGCGGCGAAGCCGTACTGACCGGAGGCATTCGTCGACGTGGTGGCGACGACGTTGCCGTTGCTGATCAACTCGACCAATGCACCGGCGATGGGGTTGCCGTTCGCGGCGTTCGTCACCGTACCGCTGAGGGAGCCGGTCGTCGGCGGATTGCCGCCGCCGCTCGCCGTCAGCGCGGCGTTCAGCGTCTGAGCCTGATTCGCCGTGATCGTGGTAGCCAGCGTTGCGGTGTTGAAGCCGGTCGCGCTGAAGCGGACGGAGTAGCTCCCCTGCTGCACGGTCGGGAAGCTGTACTGGCCGCTCGCGTTCGTCGACGTGGAGGCGACGACGTTGCCGTTGCTGATCAACTCGACGAGCGCACCGGAGATCGGCGTTCCGTTCGCGGCGTTCGTCACTGTGCCGCCGAGGGAGCCGTCAGTATTCGGCGGCGGATTCGGCGTCAGCGACGCGTTCAACGTCAGCGGCTGATTCGGGCTGACGGTCGCCGGCAGCGTGGAAGTGCCGAAGCCGGTGGCGCTGAAGCGCACCGAGTAGTTGCCCGGCGTGACGCCGTTGAAGGTGTAGTGGCCGCTCGCGTCGGTGGTCGTGGTGGCGACGACGACGCCGTCGCGGATCAGTTCCACGACTGCGCCGGAGATCGGCGCGCCGTTCGAGGCGTTGCTCACTGTGCCGCCGATGGAGCCCGGCAACGGCTGCAGCGTGATGTCGCGCGTAGCGGAGCCGCCCGCCGGTACGGTGACCGTGGACGGCGTGGAGCTCTGATAGTTCGGCGCCGAGGCGGTGATGGTCGCCGGCACGTTCGGGACGACGCCGGTCAGCGAGTAGCGGCCGTTGGCGTCGGTGGTGGTCGTGAGCGTGTTGCCGTTCTGGGTGATCGTGACCGTGGCGCCGGCGAGCGGCGCGCCGGTCAGCGCGTCCGTCACCGTGCCGTTCACGGTGCCCGGATTCGGCGTGAGGCTGTCGCTGCGGGTGACGGTCTGGTTCGGGCCGACGGTCTGCGAGACGGTCGACGTCTGGTAGCCCGGCGCGCTCATCTCGATCGTGTAGTTGCCGGGCGGAAGGTTCGGGAAGGTGTAGTGACCGCTGGAGTCGGTCGTGGTGGTGCCGACGACCTGGCCGTTGCCGTCGCGGAGGACGACCGTGGCGCCGGCGAGCGGCTGCGAGGTGCCGCCGTCGAGGATCGTGCCGTTGATCGTGCCCGGGAGCGGCGTGAGGCCGGTGGTGCGGGTGTCATTGCCACCCGGCGGGAGCGTCACCGTGTACGGCGGCTGCGTCCCGTAATCCGGATGCGAGATCGTCACCGTCACCGGAACCTCGGACGGCACGTTCGGGAAGTTGTAGTGGCCGTTGGAATCGGTGGTCGTGGTGACGGTCGTGCCGTTGTAAGTGATGGTGACCGTGGCGCCGGGCAGCGGTTGGCCGGTCTGGCCGTTCGTGACCGTGCCCTGGATCGTGCCCGGAAGCGGAGCGAGGCTGCCGTCGACGTGCGCCGTGCCGCCGGAAGTCAGCGTCACGGGCTGGGTCTGCGGCGAGTAGCCGGGCGCGCTGAACGTCGCGGTGTAGGAGCCCGGCGGGATGTTCGGAAGCGTGTAGTGGCCGTTCGCGTCGGCGGTGGTGGTACCGACGACCTGGCCGTTGCCGTCGCGGAGGACGACCGTCGCGCCGGGGATGACGGCACCGGTCACGCGATCGTGCACGGTGCCGTCGACCGTTCCGTTGACGACGGGCGCAACGACGGTCACCGGAGCGCTGGGCCCGGTGCTGGCCGTCGGGAAGTTGGAGCCGGTCACGGTCGCGTTGGCGAGGAAGGTCCCGACGGTGTTCCCCGCCTGAGCCGTGACGGTGATGGTCTGGGAGCCGCCCGGCGCAATGCTGAACGGTCCTGTAAAGGAGGTGGAGACGAGGGTGAAGGAGGCCGGAAGTGCCTCGCTTACCGACGTCACGTTCGCCGTCAACGGGCCGGCGTTGCTGATCACGATGCTGTAAGTGGTCTGGCCGCCGGTATTGACCGTAGAAGGTGATGCCGTCTGGCTCACCGTCACGTTGGCGCCGACCCCGCTCAAGCTGGCCTCGGTATGACCGATGACGATGTCACCGCTGATGTTGCCGATGAGGTTGAGCAGTGTGTTGGAGATCGAGAGATGGATCGCGTTCACTTCGATCGCGGCACTGCTCGCGGTCTGGGTGATGACTTGTTCATTGAGGACGAGGCGGATGCCGAGAAGATTGAGCAGAACCGTATTCGGCGTCGGACTGGCGCTGATGCTGAGGCCCGTGCCGAGCGTGCCGCTGATGTGCGGATTCGTGATGAGCGTCGAGCCGTGCGGCGTCACGACGCCATTGACGACGTCGACCGACGCCGTCGCCTGCACCGTGTCCGCAGTGAGGGAGAGCAGGACCGGGAGAGCGATGCCGACGCCGTTCACGGTCGATTCCGCGACGGCGCGCGGCGTCGCCCCGCTCTGCCCCTCGACGTGCGTGTTGATCACGCCGGTGGAGAGGATGCCGCCGGTGAGAGACGTCGAGAGACCCAGAGAGGCGACGGTGCCGTTCTGGGAGTACGCGGGTGGTGCGGTCCCGGACGAGATGGGCAGCGGGCCCACCGTGGCGTTGACCGCGCCGCCGATGATCGGCTGCACGGTGACGCCGGCCGAGGCG
>JAFAVZ010000305.1 GCA_019242175.1 Acidobacteriota bacterium | reverse complement strand
GCAACGTGGCGACGACTTCCACCTTCGCCGGCTGGCCCGTGACTTCCACGAAGCCGATGTTCGCGCGGTAGGCATTGGTCTGTTCGATGTGCAGGATTTCGAGCGGGCGCTCGCCAAGAGCGGTCGCTTCGGGTGCCGTGACGGCGGGGATGAACTGGCCGTACGTGCCGTTCGCGGTCGCATCGTACGTGCGCGCGGTCACGACGAGCGTTGCGTCGGACGCGCTCGTGATGTGCACCGCGCCGCCGTTGCCGGTGACGTCGAAGAGCGTGCGGAGGATGCTGTCGTACGCCTTCACCTCGCCCGGCGCGATCGTCACGGAACGCGCGATCGGCGTGCCGCCACCCTGCGGCAGGAAAGAAACGGTCAGCGTCGCCGAAGCCTGCGAGGCGTTGAAGATGCGCAGATCGCTGCGCCAGTTGTTGCGGCCGGTGTCGAAGTCGGCGACGCCGGGGACGATGTAGCGCGTCGCGTGGATCGCGGCCGGCGGCGCGCCGGGGATCAGCGTCGGATCGGCGGTGATGTTGTCGACGACCGACGCGTACGCGGCGATGCGGCCGGTCGTCGACGTGACGGCGATCTCGATGCGCGCGTCGTTCGCGATTACGCCGAGGTCGGCGAGGAGGGAGTTGTATTGGCGCTGCTCGAAGGCGGCGAGGGTGAGGTCGGTGCGCGCTAGCTCGCGGCCGGCGTCGTCGAGCACGCGGAGGCGGACGGTGGCAGGCTGGCCGGAGACTTCCGCGAGGCCGACGTTCGTGCGGAACGCGGTCGACTGTGCGAGGTGCTGGAGCGAGAGCGTAGCGCCGGGGCCGGCGAAGCTCGGCGCGGACATCGCCGGGATCGACTGGCCGTAAGTGCCGTTCGGCGTCACCGCGTACGTGCGGCTGGTGACGACCGTGCGCGCGTTCGGATCGGACGGGCGGATGTCGAGCGCGCCGATGGCCGACTCGCCGGCGAGCGCGCCGTAGCCGAAGAAGTGGCGGACGACATCGTCGAACGCGACGGCGGCGCCGGCCGGGATGTCGAGCTCCACGCGGCGGCCGCTCGTCGCGCCGCTCTCGCCGCTCGGCGTGAACGACAGGCCGTACTTCGTCGTCTTGCTTGACGCGTTGAGCAGGCGGACGTCCGACTGCCAGAGCACGCCGGCGCTCGGCGCGTGCGCAACGCCCGGAATGAGCGACGCGTTCGCCGGGACCGGCGCGGTGCGCGGCTCGACGGTCATCGGCGGCGCGACGTGCAGGTTGACGCGGAGGCCGGCGAGCGCGACGCCATCGGAAAGGAGCGTCGCGTTCGCGACCGACGTGCCGATCGGGCGCGCCGACGCCGAAATCGTCAGCGTGAGGTCGATGCCGGTCGGCGGGATGCCGCCGGAGACGGGCGAAACGTCGAGCCACGGCTGGTCGGAGCGGGCAACGAACGCGAACGGCGTCACGCTCGTGGCGCCGCGGGGCGCATCGACGTGGACCGTTTGCGTGAGCTTGTCGGTGCTGCCGGTTTCGACCATCAGCTCGACCGACGTGCCGTCGCTCGTGCGCGGCTGCACCACGACGCGGACCGCGTTCGAGAACGGCAGGACGCCGAGGCAGGGGATGATCGGGCGGACGCGATAGAAGAAGGCGGTGGCGGTGTTCACGTCATGGCGGAACGCGACGGAGGTCGCGTTCGTCATCGTGGCGATCGCACCGGTGAACGATGCGTCGGTCGCCTCCTGCCACTCGTAGTTCGCGACGCCCGCGTCGCCCCAGCTCACGTGATACGTCGCGCCGCTCGACACCTCGGCGATCGCGGCCGGCAGGAGCGTCGGCGCCGGCGGGCAAGGCGCGGCGGTGGTGCTCACCGTCGTGCTGATGGAGGCCTGGTTGTTCGCCGGCGCGTTGTCGGGGCTCGTCGACGAAACCGTGGCGGAGATCGGATAGGCGCCGTCCGCGCCGAGCGGCGTGTTCGCCGTGACGGTGATCGTCGTCGAAGCGTGCGGCGCGAGATCGGGGAGCGTGCAGGGGAAGCCGGACGCGCAAGGCGCGGAGCTCGACGCAAGCGGCCAGCCGCTCGGCAGTGTGAGTGTGACGATCGGCGCGTGCGCGGTCGACGGGCCGGCGTTGCGCACGATCAGCGTGTAGTCGACGTTCCCGCCGGCCTCGGCGAAGAGGGAGCCGGAGAGTTGGAGCGAGAGGTCGGCGAGCGCACCGACGGCGAACGGCGCGCTGGTGGTCGAGACTTGGCCGGCCGTGACTGTGATCGTGATCGGGCCGTTGCCGTCGAGCGTGAGGCTGTGTGTGGCGAGGAGGCCGGCGATGAAGGGCGCCGTCGTGCCGCCATTCATCAGGGAGCCGGTCGACGTGATGGTCGCGGTGCCGGTGAAGGACGGGACGACGTTGCCGAACGCGTCGAGCGCGGTGATGCGGATCGCGAACGGCACGCCGGTCGTTTGCGCGCCGATCGCGCCGCCCGTCGCGGCTTCGATGCGGAAGTGATCGAGCGGGCCGGCGGCGACGTCGAACGCGTTCGACGTGCCGTTGATGCTCGCCTGCGTCGCGGTGATCGTGCGGCTGGTGCCGGCGCGCGTCAGTGTGACGTTCGCGTCGGCAATGCCGGCGGAGAACGCGAGCGTCACCGGCGAGATCGGGCCGTCGTTCGTCGCGAGCGTGGCGGTGCCGGAGAAGCTCGTTGCCACGTTGCCGAACGCGTCGTGAGCGACGGCGTGAATCGGGAACGCGACGCCGGCCGTTTGATTCGCGATCGGATCGATCGAGAAGCTCGTCGCGGCGGCGGCGCTCACGTCGATCGATGCGGAGCCGGTGATCGCGCCGTCGGTCGCCGTGATCGTCTGCGCGTTTACGGTACGCAGCGTCGCGCTGCCGTTCAGCGTGCCGTCGGCGGGGAGCGTCGCGGCGGGATCGCTCGACGTGAAGTGCGCCGGGCCGGCGTAGGCGGCGACGTTGTTGAACGCGTCGCGCGCGACGACGGTCACGTTGAACGCGCTGCCGGCGGTGGCCGTCG
>JAFAVZ010000286.1 GCA_019242175.1 Acidobacteriota bacterium | reverse complement strand
TTCCTGATGGGCTTCGGCAACCTGCCGCTCATCGTCAGCAAGCTGACGGAGCACGGCATGACCGCGCAGCGCCCGATCGCCGTCATCTCGAAAGCGACGACGCCCGAACAACGCACCGTGACCGGCACGCTCGCCGACATCCAGACGAGAGTCGAAGGGATGCCGACGCCGGCGCTCATCGTCGTCGGCGACGTCGTGAAGCTGCACGAGACGATCGACTGGTTCGAGTCGAAGCCGCTCTTCGGCCGGCGCATCGTCGTCACCCGCGCCCGCGAGCAAGCCTCGGATCTCAAGCGCCTGCTCGAAGAATCGGGCGCGCAGGTCGTGCAGTTCCCGACGATCGAGATCGCGGCGCCGGAATCGTGGGAATCGCTCGACCGCGTGCTCGACGCGTTGCCTGACTACCAATGGCTCATCTTCACGTCGACGAACGGCGTGCGTTCGTTCTTCGAGCGCCTCTACGAACGCGGCAGAGACGCGCGCTCGCTCAGCGGCGCGAAGATCGCGGCCGTCGGCGACTCGACCGCGAACGACCTCCGCACGCGCGGCATCCTGCCCGACCTCGTCCCCGAGCGGTTCCTCTCGACGGCGTTGCTGCCGTTGCTCGCGCAGGACCAGCACGGCATCCGCACCGCCGTGATCCGCGCCGCCGAAGGACGGGACGAGTTGATCGACGAGCTGCGCAAACGCGGCGGCGACGTCGATCTCGCCGTCGCCTATCGCACGGTTCCGGTCACGGCCGACGCCGGCGAGCTCCACGACCTCGACGTCATCACGTTCACGAGCGCCTCCACGGTCGACAACTTCTTCGCCGCGTTCCAGGGCGAGACGAACGCGAAGCTCGTCTCGATGGGACCGACGACGAGCGCGGCCTTGAACAAGCACGGCAAGGAGCCGGATGCCGAGGCCGCTCAGGCGACGGTGCAGAGTCTGCACGATGCCGTTCTGAACGCGCTGCCGCGCCGCGCAATGTAGCACCCGTTCGAGAAACACAGGGTCGGTTCGAGAAATGTAGGGCCGGTTCTCAACCGGCCGCAGTCGAAAATGATGCGGCGGGCTTGCCCGCCGCGACCATTCTTCATCGGGCCGTCTGGAGAGCCGGCCCTACGTTCCGCGGTCGAATCTTTGAACAAGCACGGATGCCGCGGCCGCTCAGGCGACGGTGCAGAGCCTGCACGACGCCGTGCTGAACGCGCTCCCGCGCCGCGCAACGTAGCACCGGTTCGAGAAAACAGGGCCGGTTCTAGAAAATGTAGGGCCGGTTCTCAACCGGCCGCAGTCGAAAATGATGCGGCGGGGTTACCCGCCGCGACCATCCTTCATCGGGCCGGCTGGAGAGCCGGCCCTACGTGCTCTGCTCGTCGAGTAGACTCCGCGATCGTGAACGATCTCCCCCGTCGGACCATCGGCGCGCTGCTCTGGCTCGCGGCCTTCTTCTTTGCCGTCGGGATCTTCCTCTCCGCCACCTTGCTCCTGCGCGGATTGCCGCCAACCGAGGCCACGGCGATCGGACGAGTGACGATCGAAGGCGTGTCGAAGCAACGCGAGTACGCGACGCTCTTCCTCTTCTTCCTCATCGCCCCCGCCGCCACCATCCCGCTCCAGCGCCTCGGCGCGCGCGTCAACGAGTCATTGCGCGCGCAGCTGGCGTGGAGCCGCGATGCCGACGGTTTGCAGAACCTCGTTTCGCTGCTTTTCGTGACGCCGTTCTTCCTCGCGCCGTTCCTCTACCTGACGACGTTCAAGTGGGGTTGGCCGGTAATCATCCCCGTCGCGTTGTCACAGCTCGCGCCGCGCGCGGTGATCCTGTTCCATTCGCGGAGTTGGATTCGCCGGCTGTTCGCGCCCGAGCTGCGGCCGACGCATGCCTTGATCGCTGTCGAGGCGCTGTCGTGGATCCTGTTCCGCTACATCGCCGTCGGCCGGCGCATCGCGCACATCCCGACGCTGTTCCTCGAAGCGGTCTTCATCGGCTTCTTCATCGCGATCTTCTGGCTCGCGTTTCTGATGGTCGCGCGCCTCGCGGCGTTCTCCCTCGGTCGCGATCACGAACGCGTGCTGCAACGGCTCGCGATCGCCGCGTTGCCGATGATCACGTTGCCGGCGTTCGGCATCTTCTTCATCCCGCCGCCGCTCGCCATCGGCTGCGTGATGGGCGCAACGCTTCTCGGCATGCTGATCGCGATCGGCGGCGAAAGCGTCGTCCCCGCGCGCAGCGTGCGCAACATCGTCGCGTATCTGGCGTTCCCGATCCTTCTCTACTGTGCGAGCTACGCCTCGACCGCATCGCTCGTGCAATGGATCGATCTGTTCCATCGCGGCGAGTCGCTCGGGCCGGCGTCCGATTACCTGCGCGGCAAGGTGCCGTACAAAGACGTCTTCGTCCTTCATGGCCTGCTGCTCGACGGCCAGCTCGACGCGTGGCTGATGCAGCTCTTCGGCCGCGACGTCTCCATCGCTCTCGCCCGCCCGGTCATCCTCGGTTCCTTCGCCGTCCCCGCGCTCTGGCTCCTCGGCCTGGCCATCTTCGACTCCCTTCCGCTCGCGTTCCTGGCCGTCTTCCTCGGAGCGGTCACGACGACCGACAACGAACGCGCGTTCTTCGAGATCGCCGCCGCGGCGCTGCTGATCGCCGGCCTGCGTTCGAAACGGATGGCGGCGTTCGTCGGCTCCGGCATCTTCGCGTCGCTCGCGCTCTTCTTCAGTTTCGACATCGGCCTCTACGCGCTCGGCGGCGCCGCGATCACGCTCGTCCTTCTGCGCGAATGGCGCGCGCTGGCCGGCTTCGTTGCCGGCGCAGTCGTCGGCGCGACGCCGTTCGCGATCTATCTCGCGACGCGCGGCGCGTTCGTGCCGTTCCTCGAGACGTCTTTCGTGACGATCCCGCAGATCATCGACGCGATCTGGTCGCTGCCGTTCCCCGATCTCACGCAGCTCTTCCGACGCGATCTCAGCCTGCGCACGATCTCCGAGTTCTTCCTGTACGAGTCGTTCCGCTTCGTGCTGAACCCGCTGGTGGTGGGGATTGCGGCGGTGGTGCTGGTCGCCGGTGTCATCCTGAGCCGCGAAGACGGCGAAGGATCCGCACCTTCAGGCGCAGCGCGAAAGTGGTACGGATTCTTCGCCGTCTTCGCGGCTCAGAATGACACGCCAGATGTCATCCCTTTCCACAAGGCCGACGAGCACGCCGAGCCTCGTGAAGGCTTGGCCAACATACGCAGCGGGCCGTGCCCGCCTCAGGATGACAGGCTGCGCGTCTCCCTCCTCGCGCTCACCGCGTTCGCGGCGCTCACGCAACGCAGCGCGGTCGGCCGCGCGGACTTTCCCCATCAATACTTCTCGGCCTTCCTCATCGGGCCGATGATCCTCATCCTTCTCGTGCTCCTCGCGCGCGGCGCGAAGCC
>JAFAVZ010000150.1 GCA_019242175.1 Acidobacteriota bacterium | reverse complement strand
GCCGGTCAAGATGCCCGCGAAAACCGAGGCGAAACGGAAGCCGGCGAAGCCCGTGGAGCGAAAGGTCGCGGCGGCGAAGACGCGCGCCAGATAGGGGCGGTAAACTAACCGGAAATGTCCTACACCCTGCGCGAGGTCTCGGCGATGCTGGGGCTCTCGCCGTCGCAGATTCGAGCCTACGCGACGGACGGGTTCCTCACGCCGGAGGAAGGACCGGAAGGCGAGCTGCGCTTCGGCTTCCATGACCTCGTCATCCTGCGCACCGCCGGCGAGCTCGCCTCCGCGAACATCCCGCCGCGCAAAGTGCGCCGCGTCCTCGAAAGGCTGCGCGATCAATTGCCCGAGGGGCGATCGCTGACCGCGGTGCGCATCGCAGCCGATGGCGACCGCGTCGTCGTTCGCGACGGCGAAACGGTGTGGAATCCGGAGTCGGGACAATCGTTGTTCGACTTCTCCGTGGCCGACATCGCGGCGAAGACGGCGCCGTTCGCGTTGCGCAACGCGGAGCAGGCGAGGGAGCGGGAGGCGCAGCTGGCAGCAGACGACTGGTACGACCTCGGGTGCGAGCTCGAGATGTCTTCGATCGAAGAGGCGAAAGAGGCGTACGAACGCGCGATCAAGCTCGAGCCGCGCCATTTCGACGCGCACGTCAATCTCGGCCGCCTGCTTCACGAACAGGGCGAGCCCGCTGCTGCCGCGGAGCATTACCGCAAGGCGATCTCCGCCAAGCCCGATCACGAAACGGCCTGGTTCAACCTCGGCGTCGCGCTGGAGGATCTCGATCACATGCGCGATGCGGCCGAGGCTTATCGGCGGGCGATTGCGCTGGATGACGACAACGCCGACGCGCACTACAACCTCGCCGGCTTGTTCGAGCGGAAAGGCGACAAACAGGCGGCGCTGCGCCACCTCGCGACCTATGCACGGCTCCGCAAGTCCTGAGCCTCGCGAGCGCCTGCTCGCCCTCGACGTGTTCCGCGGACTCACCGTCGCCTCGATGCTCCTCGTGAACAATCCCGGCTCGTGGGGCGCGATCTACGCGCCGCTCGAACATGCGGAATGGCACGGCTGGACGCCGACCGATCTCATCTTCCCGTTCTTCCTCTTCATCGTCGGCATCACGACGCATCTCTCGAAGAAGGAGCCGAAACGCATCGTGCGCCGGGGGCTGACGATCGTCCTCCTCGGCCTTCTGCTGAATGCGTTTCCGTTCTATTGGTGGGGGAAGATGGCCGGCGTCGCGAACCCGACGCTGCTCGACCGCGTCGTTTGGCGCTTCGAGCATCTGCGGTTCGCCGGCGTGCTGCAACGCATCGGTGTTTGCTACATCGCGGCGGCGCTCATCGCGCTGTACGCGACGCGGCGACAGATCTTGATCACGATCGGGGCGTTGCTCATCGGCTACTGGATCTTGATGACTTGCGTGCCGGTGCCGGGCAGCGGCGTGCTCGGCGCGTTCGTGCTCGATCAGCCGGACAAGACGCTCAGCGCCTGGTTCGACCGTGCGATCCTCGGCACGAATCACATCTGGGTCTCGACGAAGACCTGGGATCCGGAAGGTCCGCTCTCGACGTTGCCGGCGATCGCGACGGCGCTCGTCGGCGTGCTCGCCGGCGAATGGCTCACGCGTCGGGACAAGCCGCTGCCGCAACGGGTGCTCGTGCTGTACGGCGTTGGCTCCCTCGGCGTGATCGTCGGCAAGTTCTGGGATTGGGTGTTTCCGATCAACAAGAACCTCTGGACCAGCTCGTACGTGGTGTTCGCCGCCGGCTTTGCTTGCATCGCGCTGGCGACTTGCTTGTGGCTGATCGACGTCGAGAACGTGCGCGGCTGGACGAAACCGTTCGTGATCTACGGCGTGAATCCGATGGCGGCGTTCGTCGGCTCGGGACTCATGGCGCGCCTCATCGACTCGCTGATCAAATTGCCGACCGACGACGGCATGAAGTCGCTGCATGCGATCACGTTCTCTTGGATCAACCTCGCGCTCTTTTCGCCGAAATTTGCCTCGCTCTTGTGGGGACTCGGGTTCGTCGCGTTCTGGCTCGCGATCCTCGGTCTGATGCATCGCCGCGGGCTCATCCTCAAGGTGTGAACCATCTGTAAACGGTAGGACACGGCGCGCGTCTATCCGGCATCATGCTCGCAGCGATGAGATTTCCAAGTCTTTGCCTGTCAATTCTCCTGGCCACGCTCCCCCTCGCCGCGCAGCAGAAGACTCACGAAGCCACGCCGTTCGAAGTGCTGCTTCACCAGCGCCACGGCGAGAGGTTGACCGACTCACCGCAGATCGCGCTGCCTTATCTCGCGACGGGGAACGTCGCGGCGACGGCGGTCAAAGTCTTCAACGTGACGGCGCGGCAGTTCCAGTTCGACTTCAGCCCGTCGCCGGTCGTGATCAACCAGGGCGACAACGTGACGCTCACCATCAGCGTGCCCGCGAACGACGGCTCGGACTTCGGCCACGGGTTCTTCCTCGAGAACTACATGCAGGCGGGCGTGAACATCTCGAAGGGGAAGTCGATCCAGGTGCAGTTCATCGCCAGCACGCCCGGCACGTTCACGTACATCTGCACGCTGACGTGCGGCGCGCTGCACTCGAACATGTTCGGGACGCTGACCGTGAACGCGGCGCCGGCGAATCCGGCCCCGACGATCAGCGCGATCACGCCGGCCGCGGGCTCGGTGGCGGGCGGGACGACGGTGCAGATCGACGGCGCGAACTTCCAGGCGAATCCGACCGTGAAGTTCGGCGCCAACACCGCGACAAACGTGACGCTCGTCAACTCGTCGCGGATCACCGCCACGACGCCGGCTGCTTCTTCGACGGGCGCCGTCACGGTCACGGTGACGAACGCCGACGGCCAGAGTTCGACGTTCAACAGCTTCAACTACGAGCCGGCCGGCCCGACGATCAGCGGCGTGACGCCGAGCACCGGCTCGACCGCCGGCGGCACCCCGATCACGATCAGCGGTTCCGGCTTCAAGAGCGGCGCGACGGTGACGATCGGCGATGTCGCTGCGGCGAATGTCGTGGTCGTCGATTCATCGACGATCACCGCGACGACGCCTCTCGGACCGATCGACGGCACGGTGTCGACGCCCCGCAGCGTGACGGTGCGCAATCCGGATGGCCAGAGCGCGACGCGTTCGGGCACGTTCACCTACACGGTGCCGGCGCTTGCGGTGACCGCGATCTCGCCGAACGTCGCGGCGCCGGCGGGCGGAACGACGGTGACGATCACCGGCGCCGGCTTCACGACGACGTCCGCGACGTCGGTCACGTTCGGCGGCACCGCCGCGACAAGCGTGCAGGTGTTGAACGCGGTGACGATCTCGGCCGTGGTTCCCGCCCATGCGCTCGGCACGGTCGACGTGGTGGTGCGGCAGGGGAGCGCGACGGTGACGAAGTCGGCAGCGTTCCAATTCGCAGACGCGCCAAAACGCCGCCGAGCTCTGCATTGAACGAAACGTAGGGCTCTCCAGCCGGCCCCATGAAGTACGGTCGCGGCGGGCGACGCCCGCCGCATCATTCTCGACTGCGGCCGGCTGGAGAGCCGGCCCTACGTTTTCGCAATACTGCAGTCGCCGGGTTCGTTACCTCGGGCACATGAAAACCACCTTCGCCGTGCTTGCGGCGGCGCTTCTTTTCGCCACTGCCGCGTTTGCCGGAAATCCTCCGACGCCGGGCACTGGCACCTTCACCACGATCGAAGCGCTCGAGTTCGCCAACGTCGACGACAAGCCGCTTCTCCTCGACCTCCGCATTCCCGACGGCCCCGGCCCGTTTCCTCTGATCGTTTATCTCCACAGCGGCGCGTGGATCACCGGCGATCGCAGCGGCGGCCCGGCCATTCGTCAGGCCTCGCGCGGCTATGCGGTGGCGAGCATCGAGTACCGCCTCGCGCCGCAGTACGTCTGGCCGGCCCAGCTCGAAGACTGCAAGGCGGCCGTTCGCTGGCTGCGCGCGCACGCCGCGCAATACCGTCTCGATCCGGCGCGAGTCGGCGTCTTCGGAACGTCCGCCGGAGGCCATCTCGCGGCGATGCTCGGCACGACCGCCGACCGCCCCGAATTCGAAGGTACGTACCTCGGCAATCCCCAGCAATCGAGCGCGGTCAAAGCCGTCATCGACATGTACGGGCCGACCGATCTCCTCAAGCTCGAAGACCAGAAGCTGCCGTGCATCCCGCTCGACGGCAACGCGTCCTACATGCCTCCGTCGTTGCTGATGGGCTGCCCCATCCAGCAGTGCAAGGAGAAGACGGCGACCGCCAGCCCGCTGAACTACGTCACGCGCGACGACCCGCCGTTCCTCATCATGCAGGGGATGCTCGACTGCCTCGTGCCGTGGCAGCAGAGCCAGATGCTCGACGACGCGCTGAAGGCGAAAGGCGTCGACTCGAAGATCGTCTACCTGTTGACCGCCGGCCACAGCGACAAGCAGTTCGACGAGCAGAAGTACAAGCAGATGGTCAGCGACTTCCTCGACGAGAAGCTGCGCGGCCCGCTTCCGCTGAAGCGGCGCGCCGCGCGGTAGCCGGGCACGTTTCAGGCAGGTATCATCCGCTCATGTTGATCCACACTACTGCCTTCGCCCACGTGCATCCGGAGCAGGTCGTTGCGGCACTGCTCGTCGCCGCCATCGCCTTTGGCTGGTCGTTTCTGCGGCAGCGCCGTTCGCAGAACTAGTGGCCTGTAACGGCTGAATCGGCAGCACCTGGCTTGGTCTCGACGCCGGGAGCTGCGTTGCGCCTCCTCGGCATAGTCCCCGCTATGCCTGCGCCGGCGCGCCTTGCTTCCGACGCCGATCCCTACGCCATCTGCTGCCGCTTCAACCGTTACAGGCCGCTAGAGCAGCGTGCAGGCTTCCTCGAAACTGAGGCGCGGAAGACGCGGCTGCAGCTTGCTCGCGTCTCCGTAGCCGAGGTTGCAGAGGAAGTTCACCTTCACGTGCCCCTCGGGGAAGAACTCCTCGGTGCAATCGGCGCACTCGCGGCCGGCATCGAAGAACTCCTCGTCGACCTTCGCGTTGTCGAAGCCGGAGAGCGGGCCGACGTCGAGGCCGAGCGCGCGGGCGGCGATGATGAGATACGCGCCTTGCAGCGAGGAATTCCGGCGCGCGGTGACGTCGACGAGCTCGGGCGTGTTCTCGAACAACCCTTTCATTCGCGGGTTGTGCGGAAAGAGCTTCGGCAGCTTGTCGTAGAACTTCATGTCGAACGCGATGATGGCCGTCACCGGCGCCGTCATCACCTTCTCGACGTTGCCCGCCGCGAGCGCCGGCAACAAGCGCTTCTTCGCCGCCGGAGTGCGCAGAAAGACGATGCGCGCCGGGTTCGTGTTTGCGCTCGTCGGCGCCCAGCGCATCAGCTCGTACAGCCGGCGGAGCGTGTCGTCGCTGACCGGTTTGTCGAGCCAGGAGTAGTGGGTGCGGGCTTCATAGAAGAGCTGGTCGAGCGCATGCGAATCGAGCGGTTCGTTCATGCAATTCAACGTCCCGGCTTCCTCCGCAGCACGCGTCCCGGCAGCGCGTCGGTCATCTTGCCGTCGCGCAGCACCGGCGCGCCGTTGATCAGCACGTTGCTGATGCCTTCCGCATAGTGATGCGGGTCTTCGTAAGTGGACGTGTCGCGGATCGTCACCGGATCGAACACCACGACGTCCGCCTTCATCCCGACGCGCAGCGTGCCGCGATCGGCGAACCGTACGCGCGAGGCGGCGAGCGACGTCATCTTTCGCACCGCTTCTTCGAGCGTGAAGAGCTTGACGTCGCGGACGTAGTGGCCGAGGACTCGGGGGAAGGTGCCGTAGGCTCGGGGATGCGCGCCCGTCTCCTTCGCAGCGCCGACGACCGCGCCGGAGTCGGAGCCGATCGCGACCCACGGTTGCTTCAACGCGTACTGCAGATCGTCTTCCTGCAGGCCGAAGTAGATGGCGATCGGCGACGAAATGCTCGCCTCGAACAACCGCAACGCCGCCTCTGCCGGCCCGACGTTCATCGACTTCGCGATGTCCGCGAGGCGCTTGCGCTCGTACTGCTTCATCTCCGGCGTGCCGCCCGGCACGTTGCGAATCAGGATCGTCGAGCTATCGCCGACGCGCATCGCGTCCGCGACTTTCGTGCGCGTCGCGGGATCTTTGATCCGTGCGACGAATGGCAAGTAGCCGCCGTCGAGCGCCCATGCGGGAACGAGCGAGGTGAGGTCGGTCGAGGTCGCGGTGTACGGATAGACGCTCGATGCGATGTCGACGCCGCTCTTCCGCGCGGCCTCGATCTTCGCCACGACTTCCGGCATGTGACCGCGCATCGAGCCGCCGGTCTTCAGATGGAACGTGTTGATCGGCACCTTCGCCTCGCGTCCGATGCGCAACGCCTCATCGATCGCGGGCATGATGTCGGCCGACTCGCTGCGCAAGTGCGTCCAGTACGCGCCGTCGTACCTGCCCGCCACGCGCGCGAGCGCGATCAATTCCTCAGTCTTCGCGAAACGGCCCGGCGGATAAATGAGCGCCGTCGTGATGCCGACCGCGCCGGCGCGCATCGAGTCGTCCACGAGCTTCTCCATCCGCTTCAGCTCGGCGTCGTTCGGCGCGCGATCGGCGGTGCCGAGGGCGATCTCGCGCGGATTTGCGGCGCCGATGTAGAACGCGAAATTGATCGCCGAGCCGTGCTTGTCGAGGAACGTCAGATACTCGTCCATCGAGCGCCACGTGACTTCCGGGAAGCCGGGCGGCTTCGTGCGGTTCATCTCCGCAGCCATCACGTCGTCGATCGGTCCGGGCGAGTGGCCTTCGCCTGTAACTTCGGTGGTAACGCCTTGCCGCACTTTCCCTTCGAGATGCGGGTCGACGAGCACCGAGCCTTCGGAATGGCCGAGGAGATCGATGAAGCCGGGCGTGACGACCTGGCCTTTCGCGTCGATCGTGACCTTCGACGTCGCGCGGGAGAGATCGCCGATGAATGCGACGGAGTCACCGCGGATGCCGACGTCCGCGCGGAACCGCGGCTTGCCGGTGCCGTCGATGACGTCGCCGTTGATGATGCGGATGTCGTACGCGACTTGCGCAGCACGCGCCGTAGTTCGCGACGTACGCGCGCCGGGGCCGGCGCACATGAGGGCGAGGAAGCAGATCGCGACGCGCATCACAACGCCGGCTTCACCGTCATCAACGCCACGGCGCCGATCGGCGTCAGCGTGGCGAAGATGCCCCACAGCTCCCACTCCAGCGACTTCGCGCGATAGAGCGGCCAGTCCATTCCGTCGTCGGCTTCACTGATGCGCAGCATTTGCTTCTGCAGCGGTGCAACCTTCCAACCAAACGCGACGCCGGAGAGTGTGAAGAGCACGATCGACCAGAGGATCCAGCCCGTGCCGAGGATCGGGAGGCCGACACGAAGCGCCGCGAGGATGCCGAACGTGAGCAGGAAAAGGATGCTCGGCCCGGTGAAGACGTTGTCGGCGCGGATGATGCCGCGCAGCGTGTGGGCGATGATCGCGCGGTCGTTCGTTCCGTCCGCATGCCGCTTCCAGAACAGGCCGGTGATGATGTTGCCCAGGAAGAGGATCACCGCGAGCACGTGGATCGCCTTCAACAGCTGATACATCGCGTCAGCTTAACGCGAGACGCGAAGGCGCGCGGCACTCGCTTTCGGCTGCTGCACGTCTGCCGGCGCCGTTTCGTACGTGTAGAAAAGCTCGTTGCTCCGCACGTACGCATTGCGCAGGAGGAACACGTACGGCCGCTGGCTCTTGTACGTCAGCAGCACCGCGTCTTTCTTCTGCTGCACGGGCTTCGTCAGCGGATAGATCGCCCACGTCAGCGTGCGCATGCGCGGCGGCGGCGCGAGCGCGCGGCGCGGCAGCCACACGTACGACTTTGGGATCTTGCTGACGTGGATGAGATAGCCGAGACGGCGAGGCTGCAGCTCGAGGTCGTCGAGGGCGAGGTCGGTGATCTCCGCGGCCGCGGCGTGATCGGGATGGAGATCGAACGGCGCGGGCGCAATCACCGTCGTCGGCTTGACCGCGGTGAGCACCTGCTCCATGTCTGCCATCAGGCTGCCGAAGCTGTACGTCGCGCCGGGCGTCATCGCGTCTTCGTACGGGACCGCGGTGCGGCGCGTGCTCCGCGACAGGATGACGTTCTCGCGGTTGTCGAGGATCGATTTGAGGCCGCGGTCGGGATAGCCGAGGATGAAGAACCGGTCCTCGGGGACGCCGAGAAGCTTCATCGCCGCTTTCGCTTCGCGGATGCGCGTCTCGCCGACGGCGAGATAGTTCGACGCGGTGGGATCGAGCGTGCGATGGAGGATGCGGGCGGAGAAGCGGTTGCAATCGCCCGCCGTCAGGAAGACGACGTAAACCTCGGCGCCGTTGGCAATGGCGTCCGTGGCATAACCGCCGGCGCCGATGGATTCGTCGTCGATGTGCGGCGCGACGATGAGGATGCGCTCGTGATTCGCGGCCTTCGCAACCTTCGGGTAAGTCGCGACCGATCCCTGTCCGCGTGGAGGCGTGAGAACGAGAACGAGGAACGTGATCAGACCGGGGATGAACACTCGGGCGACGGTAACACGCCTGAGCCCGGAATTTCGTCCACCGCCCGAAAAAGTTCCGTCAACGCAGCGAGTAGCGCAGCTCGAACGAAACGGAACGGTCGTCGAGCGACGGCCGATCCGCGCGCGTGCCGGCGATCTGCAGAAACTCGGCGCCGGCGCGCCAATGCGGCGTGACGTCGAACATCCACGCGAAAACCCAGGCCCGTCCATGCTCCGTGTTCACCTCGGCGATCGAGTGGTCCTGATCGATGGTGGCAAAGACGTCATAACGCGCGCTGAAGCGATTGCGTCCGATGCGATGGGAGACGAGCGCGTACGCGGCGTGGAAGTCCATCTGCACGAAGCCGGCGGGCGCGAACCCCATCCCGGTCTTGCCGCCGACGAATTCCGCCGCGAGCACGGTGCGAT
>JAFAVZ010000133.1 GCA_019242175.1 Acidobacteriota bacterium | reverse complement strand
ACATCGGCGCCGTCGAGCGCGAGCTGGGCGACTACGCCGCCTCCTCCGAGGCGTACCGCCGTGCGATGGATCTCTTCGAGGAACTGAACGTCGCCACCGAGGCACTGCGCGCTCGTTGGAGCTCCGCCAAGATGTCGATGGCCCACGGTGACGCGGTGTCCGGCATCCAGCAGCTCTACGAAGTTCGTGGCGAGCTCGAGGGCAAAGGCATGCAAGGCGAGCGCGTTCTCGCGTCTCTCGACCTCGCCGAAGCCCTCACGCTTCTGGGCGACCGCGCCGAGGCGACGAAGATCTGCCGCGAAGTCATCGCCTGCCTCGACCAGATGGACCAGGCCGAGACGCTCACGAACATGGCCGCGCTCGCTTTGCTCCGCGAGGCGACCGCCCGCGACGCCGTCACACCCCGGATGATCGTAGAAACTCGTCAGGAAGTGCGCAGACGCCCGGCGCCCAAAGGCGTCCAGCTCTTCCTCATGGCCCCCGATTTCTGATTTCGTCTCAAATCCATCCAATTTCGGGTAGGGATTCACCCCTCAGAATCACTCCTTAGACCGAGGGCGCCCTCCAACTAACTTTCGGCAATGCCGACCGAGGAGGGTGTATGCATTCCAAGACGAAATCAGTATTTGCGGCGATTCTTCTCGCCGTTTTCCTGGCCATACCTGTGTCCGCTGCCCAGCGGAACCGAGACGGAAATCAGGGCGGACGCCCCGATACCTTCCTGGCCAAAGTCATCAAGCAGGTCAAGAAACTGCTGCCGTCGCTGCCGTTCGACGACGACATGGGCGGACCGAAACCCTAATTGGTGCCTCCCGTACAATACGCGGCCACTTCTGCGCCGATAGGGAGCTTCCGCGTATGTCCGAGATTCTGGCGGTTCGAGACGTAGTCAAGACGTTCGGCGCGGTCAGGGCCGTGGATGGGGTCTCGTTCACGGTCCGCCGCGGGACGATCACAGGCCTCCTCGGCCGCAACGGCGCAGGCAAGACCACCAGCATCCGCATGATCACCGGCATCTTCATGCCGGACAGCGGCTCCATCGAGTGGGCCGGCGGCAAGGAGCGCAACGCCCAGGATCACATGGGCTACCTCCCCGAGGAGCGCGGGCTGTACAAGCAGATGAAGGTGGTGGAGCACCTCCTCTTCCTCGCCGAGATCAAAGGCCGCAAGCCGGCGGACATGAAGGCGAAGATCGAGCACTGGCTCGACCGCTTCGAGCTCTCCGCCAAGAGCAACGCGAAGATCGAGGAGCTCTCGAAGGGCAACCAGCAGAAGGTCCAGCTCATCGGCACGCTGCTCCACGATCCGGAGCTCATCGTCCTCGACGAGCCGCAATCGGGCCTCGACCCGGTCAACATGGTCCTCGTCCGCAATCTCCTCAGCGAGCTGAAAGAGGAGGGCCGCACGATCCTCCTATCCACGCACCAGATGGCCGAGGCGGAACGGATGGCGGACGACATCGTGCTGATTCACAAAGGGAAGGTCGTGATCGACGGCTCCCTCGACGAAGTGAAGAGCTCGTTCGGCAAGAACACGCTGCACGTCGACTTCGATGGCGACGGCGCGTTCCTGGCCGAACTGCCGGACGTGAAGCGCCACGCGATCACCCCCAACAGTGCCGAGCTCAACCTCACCGAAGGCGCCGATCCGCAACGCATCCTCGAGGCGTGCATCTCACGGCTGAGGATCCGCAAGTTCGAGATCGCATCGCCGTCGCTGGAAGACATCTTCATCGCGAAAGTAGGCGACGACACGCTTCAGGAGGTGGGTCGATGAACAAGATGCTCGCCGTGATCCGGCGCGAGTACCTGCAGGCCGTGCGGAAGAAGATGTTCATCATCATGACCTTCCTCTTCCCGGTCCTGATGGCCAGCGCGTTCCTGCTTCCCACGCTGCTGATGGCGAAGACGCTCAGCGGCCGGCGCATCGCGATCGTCGACGGCACCGGCCGTCTGCGCGATGCCTTCAAGGCTGACTCCGAGAAGCCGAAACCGGCCGCGGACGCGAAGCCGGCGGCGAAGAGCCGCGACATCCCGATCCCGACCGACTTCGTTTACGTCGACGCCCAGGCCGGCGGCAGCCCCGAAACGCAGGCCCAGCCGTATCTCGACCGCCTCAAGGCGGGGGACAAGAATCCGAAGACGAAGCTCGACGGCGTCCTCGTCGTTCCGCGCGATGCGCTCACGGCGACCGAGGGGCATATGAAGTACTACAGCCGGTCGGCGACCGACTTCATCGCCCAGGAACAGCTCTCCTCGATTTCCAACCGCTCGATTCTGAGAGACCGCCTGATCGGCCGCGGCCTGCCCGCGGAAGACATCGAGAAATTGACCGCGCGCGTCGACATCGATTCGGTGCAGCTGACCAAGGACGGCGGCGAGAAGAAAGGTGGCACGGCGAACTTCATCCTCGGCTTCATCCTCGCCGGCCTCGTGCTCATCCCCTCGTTCGTTTACGGACTGGAGATCATGCGCGGCATCATCCAGGAGAAGACCGACCGCGTGATCGAGGTGCTCATCTCCTCGATGACACCGATGCAACTCCTCGTCGGCAAGA
>JAFAVZ010000653.1 GCA_019242175.1 Acidobacteriota bacterium | reverse complement strand
AGGGCGAGGGTCGCGCCCACGACGAAGCTCTTTGCGACTGTTATCATCACCCGCCTTCTATGACCAATTACGACTCATCATCCATCGAGGTTCTGACCGGGCTGGAGCCGGTGCGCAAGCGGCCCGGCATGTACACCCTCACCGAGCGCCCAAACCACCTGGCGCAGGAAGTGATCGACAACTCCGCCGACGAAGCGATCGCCGGCTACTGCGACGAGATCACCGTCACGCTCCATGAAGACGGCTCTCTTTCCGTCGTCGACAACGGTCGGGGCATGCCGGTCGACAAGCACGCGAAGGAAGGTGTCAGCGGCGTCGAAGTCATCCTCACGCGCCTCCACGCCGGCGCGAAGTTCTCGGACAAGAGCTACCGATTTTCCGGCGGCCTGCACGGCGTCGGCGTCTCCGTCGTCAACGCGTTGTCGAAGCGCCTCGAGGTCCGCGTTCGGCGCGATGGCAACGAGTACTTCATGGCTTTTGCCGACGGGAAGAAGAAGCAGGAGCTGAAGGTCGTCGGCCAGGTCGGCAAACGCAACACCGGCACGACGGTGCGGTTCTGGGCGGACGAGAAGTTCTTCGACTCGCCGAAGTTCAGCGTCCCCCGCCTCAAGCACGTGATGCGCGCAAAGGCGGTGCTCTCGCCCGGCCTGCGCATGCGTTTCGTCAACGAGACGGACGCGACCGAGAACGAGGAGTGGTACTACGAGAACGGCCTGCCGGCCTATCTGATGTCGGAGCTCGACGGCGCGCCGACGTTGCCGGAGCAGCCGTACACGAAGA
This sequence comes from Acidobacteriota bacterium, assembly GCA_019242175.1. Lineage (GTDB taxonomy): Bacteria > Acidobacteriota > Thermoanaerobaculia > Gp7-AA8 > Gp7-AA8 > JAFAVZ01. The sequence continues at coordinate 1,544 of JAFAVZ010000653.1, read as the reverse complement.
ACTTCAAAGGGAACGACGAGGAAGTCGACTGGGCCGTCGTCTGGCTGCTCGACTCCGGCGATCTCATCACCGAGTCGTACGTGAACCTCATTCCGACCGCGCAGGGCGGCACGCACGTGAACGGTTTCCGCACGGGACTCACCGAGGCGCTGCGCGAATTTTGCGAGCTTCGGAACCTCCTGCCGCGCAACGTGAAGATCACTCCGGAAGACGTCTGGTCGCGTTGCAGCTACGTGCTCTCGCTGCGGATGAAAGAGCCGCAGTTCACCGGCCAGACGAAGGACCGGCTCTCGTCACGCGAGGCGTCGGCATTCGTCTCGGGCGTCGCCCAAGACGCGTTCTCCATCTGGCTCAACAACAATCCGGCCGTCGGCGAGCAGGTCGCGAAGATCGCGATCGATGCGGCGATGGTGCGCCTCAAGCAGGGGAAGAAGGTCGAGCGCAAGAAGCTGACGTCCGGCCCGGCGCTCCCCGGCAAGCTCGCCGACTGCACGTCGCAGGACCTCAAGCGCACGGAGCTGTTCCTCGTCGAGGGCGACTCCGCGGGCGGCTCGGCGAAGCAGGCCCGCGACCGCGAGTTCCAGGCCATCATGCCGCTGCGCGGAAAGATCCTGAATACGTGGGAGGTGGAGTCGGGCGAGGTCCTCTCCTCCCAGGAAGTCCACGACATCGCCGTAGCCCTCGGCGTCGATCCGGGATCGCCGAGCGTCGAGGGGCTGCGCTACGGGCGCGTGTGCATCCTCGCCGACGCCGACTCCGACGGCGCACACATCGCGACGCTCCTCTGTGCGCTCTTCGTCCGCCATTTCCCCGCGCTCGTCCGCGGCGGCCACGTGCACGTGGCGATGCCGCCGCTGTACCGCATCGACGTCGGCAAGAGCGTGTTCTACGCGCTCGACGATCACGAACGGGAAGGCTATCTCGCGCGCATCGAGGCCGAGGGGCTGAAGGGGAAGGTCAATATCCAGCGCTTCAAAGGGCTGGGCGAGATGAACCCGAACCAGCTCCGCGAAACGACGATGTCCCCCGACACCCGCCGCCTCGTACAACTGACGATCGAGGACGCGGAGGTCGCGACGGCGACGATCGACATGCTGCTGGCCAAGAACCGGGCGGGCGATCGGAAGCAGTGGCTGACGGAAGAGGGGAACAAGGCGGAGATCCTGGAGTAGGTGAACGTGGCGTTCCCACATTCTCACCGCACCCGCGCGACGATCGTCACGTCATCCGCTTGTTCGGTGCCGGCGCGGAAGCGGTCGAGGTCGCGGAGGATAGCGTCGTGAAGTCCGGTGCCGGTTGCGCCGGATGGCGTCGCGAAGTTCGATGGCGGTCGCGCCGGCGTCGATCGACATGCTGCTGGCGAAGAACCGGGCGGGCGGTCGGAAGCAGTGGCTGACGGAAGAGGGGAACAAGGCGGAGATTCGGAGTAGGCCGCTGTCATCCTGAGCCGCGTAGACGGCGAAGGATCTCCTGGTGCAGGCGGCAGGCGTACGTGCCGGGAGATTTTTCGCCGTCTCCGTGGACGTAGCAGCGGCACGAGACGT
>JAFAVZ010000549.1 GCA_019242175.1 Acidobacteriota bacterium | reverse complement strand
TCACCTGGGAGTATCCCGAGTGGCCGGCCGCGGCGCGCAGTCTCGTCGCCGAGTGGCGCGGCGCGAAGGCCGAGCCGGCGCCGGCGCTGTCATACTGACGGCGTGGGGACGCGACGGGAGAAGCCGCCGACGCCGAAAGCGGAGGAGACGCGGGAGCGGATCGTCGACGCCGCCCTCCGTCTCTTCCGCGAGAAGGGCTTCGACGAGACGACGATGCGCGACATCGCCGCCGAGGCCGGGGTGGCGACCGGGGCGGCTTACTACTACTTCCGGTCGAAGGAAGACCTCGTGATGGCCTTCTATCTGCGCACGGCGGAAGTCGCGCGGGAGATGTCGGGTCCGACGATCGCGAAGTCCGCCGACCTGAAGAAACGCGTCCGAGCCATCCTCGACGTCAACCTCGAGTTGTTCGCCGATCACCGCCGGCTGCTCGTCGGGCTCACGCGCATCGGCATGGATCCGGACCATCCGCTGTCGCCGTTCGGCAAGGAGACGACGCCGATCCGCGAGGAAGGCATCGACTACTTCCGCGACGCGATCGAAGGATCGAGCACGAAAATCCCGAAGGACCTGCAGCCCGATCTGCCCCGGCTGCTGTGGCTCTATCAACTCGGCGTGATGCTCTTCTACATCTACGACAAGTCGCCCGAGCAACGGCGCACGCGGCGCCTCGTCGACGGCTCGCTGGAGTTGATCGTGCGTCTCATCCAGCTGTCGGGGCTGCCGCTCATGGGACCGTTGCGCAAACGAGTCGTCGCGTTGATCCGCGAAGTGGAAGCGTAGCTGATACCCTACGCGCCGCATGCGCTCTGAACCGAAAGCCGACGGGCTGTTGCTCGTCGATAAGAAATCCGGCATCACTTCCCACGACGCGGTGGAACGCTTCCGCCGCCGCTCCCGCATCAAGAAAGTCGGGCACACCGGCACGCTCGATCCGCTCGCCACCGGCCTCCTCATGCTCTGCGTCGGCAAGGCGACGCGCCTCCAGGCCTACCTCATGGGGATGGAGAAGACGTACGAAGGCACGATCCAGTTCGGCTGGGCCACCGACTCCTACGACGCCGACGGTACGCCGGTCGGCGAAGCGATCGAGCAAAGCGTCGAGCACATCGACTTCCAGCCGCTGCTCCCGCCATTCATCGGCGACCTCGAACAGATGCCGCCGCAGTTTTCCGCGAAGAAGGTCGCGGGCGTGCGCGCCTACGAGCTCGCGCGCAAGGGCGAGACCGCGGCGCTGACGCCGAAGAAAGTCACGGTCTACGAGTTCGAGATCCTCTCCGTCCAAGGCTCCACCGCCAAATTCCGCGTCCGTTCCTCGGCGGGCACGTACGTCCGTTCGCTCGCGCACGATCTCGGCGCAGCGGCCGGCGTTCCGGCGCACTTGAAGGAACTGCGCCGCACGCGCATCGGCAGCTTCAAAGTCGAGGATGCGATCTCGTTCGAAAAGATGTCCGAGGCGGATGTAGGGGAGATCTTGGTGGCGCCTCAGTTCCAGAGCCTGTCGGAAGTCGATCTCCCGCTCGAAAAGGTGCGGATCGATTGGGCGGCGCAAGGGAAGCTGATGCGCGGCCAGTCGGTGATTCTCACCCCGGCCGTTCCGGTCAAGGCAGGCGATCTCCTCGCCCTCGGCAATCCTCACGATCAGTTGATTGCGATCGGCGAAGTCGCGAATGTGCTTCGCGTGAACGGGCCGGCGGAGATCCGGCCGAAGGTCGTGCTGGCAGGTTGAAAATGTGAGGACCGGCTTCAGCCGATCCCGGCGCGGGCTGAAGCCCGCCCCCCCCACGTACGGAGAAATGATGCTCGCAGCCGCTGCGCTCGTTCTTGCCGCAACGCTTTCGCCCTGGACGCCGGGCACGCTCGACATCCATCAGATCAGCACGGGGCGGGGGAACGCGGCGCTCTGCGTTTTCCCGGACGGCACCACGATGCTGGTCGATGCCGGCGCCGCTGCCGACGGCCAGCCGATGGCGGACACGGAGCCGCGGCCGAACGCCTCGAAGCGGACGGGCGAGTGGATCGCGGATTACGTGAAGCAGATGGGTGTCGAGCGGCTCGACTACGCCGTGCTCACGCACTTTCACTCTGACCACATGGGGCAGGTGACCGCTGCGTCGCCGGCGTCGGCGAGCGGCGCGTACAAGCGGACGGGCATCAGCGACGTCGCTGCGCTCGTTCCGATCGGCTCGCTCATCGATCGCGGCTACACGTACCTCGAGCCGGACGACGCGCAGTTCAAGAACTACGAGGCGTTCGCGAAGGAGCACGGCAGCGAGGCGCTGCGCGTCGGGCGCAACGACCAGATCGTATTGAAGCGCGAGCCGGCGAAGTATCCGGCGTTCGAAGTGCGGAACGTCGCGGCGAACGGCGTCATGTGGACGGGGAAGGGCGAGAGCACCACGACCATCTTCCCCGCGCTCGACCAGCTGGCCGCCGAGGACAAGCCGAGCGAGAACATGTGCTCGATCGGACTTCGCATCCGCTACGGCAAGTTCGACTGGTTCACCGGCGGCGACATGCCCGGCGTTCCGGACGCCGGCGCACCGGAGTGGCAGTCGGTCGAGAACGCGGTTGCCAAGGCGATTGGCCCCACCGACGTCCACGTCGTGAATCACCACGGCTCGATCGATCCGGAGAGCGCGTTCTTCCTGGCGACGCTCCGCTCGACGGTGATCGTGCTGCCGGCGTGGTCGGCGACGCATCCGTCGCAGGACTCGCTGAAGAGGATGATGACCCAGCGGCTCTATCCCGGCCCGCACGACATCTTCGCGACGCTGGTGCGGGAGCCGACGAAGATCAGCATCGGCAGCCGCGCCGGGCAGCTGAAGGCCGATCACGGCCACATCGTGATCCGCGTCGCGCCGGGAGGGGAGAGCTACCAGGTCTTCGTCCTGGACGACTCCACGCCGGAGAGAGCCGTGCTCGCCACGTTCGGGCCGTACGCGGCAAAGTAGTTGTTGGGTCATGAGTTGTTGGTTGCTAGTTGCTAGTTGCTGGTTGCTTGCGCTCCTGCGCCTGGAACGGGCCGAAGCGCAAGGAACCAGCAACCAGCAACCAGCAACCGCCAACCACCAACCACCAACCACTGCCTGGATTGATTTTGCCCCCTCCCGCTGTTATGGTGTCGCGATTTACAGGACCACGTGTATCGATTCACCGGTTAACTTGCTAAGGAGACAGCGTTTTGACGACCAGTAAGCAGCAGAAGAATGACCTCATTTCCGAGTATCGTGTCCATGACACCGATACCGGTTCGCCAGAAGTGCAGATTGCACTCCTCTCGAACCGAATTACCTATCTGACCGAGCACTTCAAGGCCCACGCGAAGGATCATCACAGCCGTCGCGGCCTTCTCAAGCTCGTCGGCCGGCGCCGCCGCCTTCTGGACTATTTGAAGAAGACGGACAACGAGCGCTACCGTACGGTCATCGACAAGCTCGGCATCCGCAAGTAACGCCACCAACCCAGGGCCGCCCATCACGGGCGGCCCTTCGTATTCTGCGGGCTCGAATCCCGCACGCTCTTCTTCCTTCCCGGCCGGATCCCATCATTCGGCCCAAGCGGAAACCAATCTATCGGCCCGAGGTGATGAGTGGCCTCGCGGTCCAACGAAGGAAACCAATGACGTTCAAGAAAGAAATGCAGATCGGCGGGAAATCGCTCTCGCTCGAGACGGGTGCGGTTGCGCGCCAGGCCAATGGCGCCTGCGTGATCCGCTACGGCGACACGGTCGTGCTCGCCACCGCCTGCTACAAAGACGGCGCCGTGCTCGGCGACTTCATGCCCCTCACCGTCGACTACAAGGAGTACACGTACGCCGGCGGACGGATCCCGGGCGGCTTCTTCAAGCGCGAAGGACGCCCGACCGAAAAAGAGATCCTCACCTCGCGCCTCATCGATCGCCCGCTCCGCCCCTCGTTCCAGAAGGGCTACCGCCAGGAGACGCAGATCATCGCCCTCGTCCTCTCGGCCGACGGCGAGAACGATC
>JAFAVZ010000453.1 GCA_019242175.1 Acidobacteriota bacterium | reverse complement strand
TCGAGCAGGCCGTCCACGCGCAGCTCGTTCACGATCACCGTCTCCGCGCCCTTGATCGCCGCGCGCACCTTCGAATGGTTCGGATCGAGATTCTGGGCCGCGCGCAGCAGGCGTTGGGCTTTCTCGAAGTCGCGTTGGCGCAGCGCGTTTTGCGCGCGCGTCAGCATCGACACGATCTCCTCGTCCTCGGTCATCCCGACGACCGGGATCGGGCCGGTGAGCGGCGGCTCGGGCATCGGCGGCGCGATCGCAGACAGATCCTGCAGCGTGATGTAGCCCTCGCGCGCGAGGTGATAGAGCGTTGACGAGACGTGGAAGGCCGACGAGCGCGACTCGACCATGATGTCGGCGATCGTGCGCCGGCCGTCGATGGCCTGGATCACCGTGCGGGCGGCGTCGCCGAGCTCTTCGTCATCGAGGATCTGGTCGTCGACGGGGCGGTCGAGGCGCGGCACGAGCGTCTCGTCGCGGATGAGCTCGCGAATGCGCATCCATTCGTCGACGCGGCGCGTGCCTTCCATGATGATGCCCGTCACGTCGACGTGCAGCGGCACCATCTCCATCTGCGGCAGCTCGTCGTCCAGAAACTCGAACGCCCCTTCCCGCCAGAGGAAGATGTCGTAAATCTCCTCCTCGGCCTTCAGGCGCATCAGGCGCAGCAAGTCCTCCTCGGAGATCGCCTCGATCATCACCAGGATCTTGCCCAGGAGGATGCGCGACTGGAGCTGGACTTCCATCGCCTTCTTCAACTCCGGCTCGGTGATGTAGCCGTGGGAGACGAGGAACTGGCCGAGGTACTCGCGGGGGTCGTTGGAGGCAGAGGAGATGACTCGGCCGTGGCGGAAGAAGATCTTCTTCGTCACCCCGGCGTTGGTCACGACGAGCGTCCCACTTTTTTGCCCCAGGCTCAACCACTGGAGGAGGTCGCCCGGGAGCATTGTTTTCAGGTTGCCACTGACGCCCATGTCAAAGGGACCGGATTATATCGGGCGGTTTCCAAGACATCGCCAGATGTCGTGTACCGGGAAGCTCCACCAACGAAGAAAACGTGGCCGAGGGTCGGCCAAGAAACGCAGCCGGCCGTGCCGGCATCGGATACGCTTCGCCCGATGAAAGACTTACCCGTCGCATTCACCGACCGAGACCTCGCCGATCGCGGGTTCGACCCTTCGCACGATCTCGGCCAGCCCGGCCAGTTTCCCTACACCCGCGGCCCGCAGGCCTCGATGTATCGCGGAAAGCTGTGGACGATGCGCCAGTACGCGGGCTTCTCCACGGCCGCGGAGTCGAACCGCCGCTATCGTTATCTGCTGGAGCGCGGCACGACCGGTCTCTCCGTCGCGTTCGACCTTCCGACCCAGATCGGGATGGATTCCGACGACGGCTTCGCCCGGGGCGAGGTGGGAAAAGTCGGAGTGGCCATCGACTCGATCGAAGACATGGAGTCGCTTCTCGCCTCGATTCCCCTCGACAAAGTCTCGGTGTCGATGACGATCAACGCGCCGGCGTCGATCCTGCTCGCGCTGCTGCTCGTCGTGGCGGAACGGCGCGGGACGCCGTGGTCGAAGCTGAACGGGACGATCCAGAACGACATCCTCAAGGAGTACGCCGCGCGCGGCACATACATCTTCCCGCCTGCGCCCTCGATGCGGATCGTGACCGATATCTTCGAGTTCTGCGCCGCGGAGGTGCCGCGGTGGAACACGATCTCCGTCTCCGGCTACCACATCCGTGAGGCAGGCTCGACCGCGATTCAGGAAGTCGCGTTCACACTCGCCAACGGGCTGCAGTACGTGAAGGCGGCGGTCGAGCGCGGCCTCGACGTCGACACGTTCGCGCCCCGCATCTCCTTCTTTTTCAACGCTCACAACGACTTCATCGAGGAGGTCGCGAAGTTCCGCGCGGCGCGGAAGCTGTGGGCGACACTGATGACGGAGCGCTATGCGCCGAAGGATCCGAAGTCGGTCGCGCTGCGGTTCCACGCGCAGACGGCCGGCTCGACGCTCACCGCGCAGCAGCCCGAGAACAACGTCATCCGCGTCGCCTACCAAGCCATGGCCGCCGTCCTAGGCGGCTGCCAGTCCTTGCACACGAACGGGCGGGACGAGGCGCTGGCGCTGCCGACCGAAGAGGCGGCAAAAATCGCCCTCCGGACGCAGCAGGTTCTGGCCTACGAAACGGGCGTCGTCCAGACCGCCGACCCGCTCGCCGGGTCGTATGCGGTGGAAGCAATGACACTAGACATCGAAAAAGCCGCACGCGCTTTGATCGAGAAAATCGACCAGATGGGTGGGGCGATCGCGGCGATCGAATCGGGATTCGTCCAGCACGAGATCGGCGACGCCGCATACGACGCGCAACGCGCGCTGGAGGAGAAACAGGCGATCGTCGTCGGCGTGAACGAGTTCACGGAAAGCGAGTCGGCGACGCTGCCGATCCTGACCATCGACGAGAGCGTTGAACGCGACCAGGTCGTGCGGCTCACCGCGTTCCGGGCAAAACGGACGGGCGACGTCGAAGGCTCCCTCGCCGCGCTCGACGCCGCGGCACGCGGCAGCGAGAACCTCATGCCACGCATCGTCGACTGCGTGCGCAACGAGTGCACGGTCGGCGAGATCGTGAAGACGTTGAAGAAGACGTTCGGCGAGCACCGCGATCTCGGCTTCTAGGGATCGTGCGTCATGAATGGAGGCCGGCTCTCCACCCGGCCCATGATGGGTCCCGGCGGGCGATGCCCGCCGGACCAGCCTTGACTGCGGCCGGCTGAGAGCCGGCCCTACGTACGACGCAGCGAGCCTTTGCGCTCCCGGATGACCTCCCACTCGTTCTAGTGCCGAATCGCGCGGACGCGCCCGCACGGCGGCAACTGGATGCTGTTTACGCGCAGCTGGAAGGATCCGGTCACGGGCGACGTCGTGTTCGAGCCGACGAAGATCGTGACGTTGCCGGCGGCGGGAGCCACGTAGCCGATGGTGACCGGGCCGTTGGCCGCGGAACGGAACGCGCCGCTCGAGTCGGGGCCGTCGATCTCGATGTAAGGAGCGAAGCTCGGGGAGTACGTCACCTCAAACGCGTCGCCGGCCAGGACCTGCAGGCGGTACGCCTTCATGTAGCTTCGGCTCGTGCCGCACGCCGTGTCCGAAGACGTGAGCTGGCCGTCGACGGTGTCGCCCATCTTGATCGTCGAGGTGTAGGTGCACGTCGTCGGGTTCGAAGACGCGGTGCATTGCAAGGTGAACGAGTACGACGCCGACGTGTGCGGATTGCCGAAATTGACGAGGATCTTGTACTGGCCTGTCGATGGCAGCGTCGCGGAGAGCGACGCCGGCTCGTCGAGGAAGCTCGTCGTCACCGTGTTCCCGGCGGGATCCTGCAGCTCGATGAACATGCTGGCGCCGGACGAATTCGCGACGGTCACGGTCAGCTTCTGGCCCGCGTTGCCGGGGAAGAGATACGTCTTCGTCGGGAAGCCGTTGACCAGGCAGGAGCTGTCCGAGAGCGAGTCAGTGATGACGGTGGAGCAGGTGACGGTGCGCGAGCACTGCGCCTCCGCCGACAGGCTGCAGGTGACGACGATCGCGGCGACGAGGGCGAACTTCCATGTCCGGCTCATACCGCCCGGATTTCGCGAAAGATGTGCCAGCCGCATCCCTCGCGCGGCGCAACGGTGAGCGGGCGTGTCGCCCGCAACCGACGGGCGTCTCGCCCGGCGGCCACTCGCCTGTCGCGCAGCAGCACACCGCGGCACGGGGACGTGCCGCGGCCGCGGGCGGGACGCCCGCTCACCAGCTGCCGGACGCGCCGCCGCCGCTGCTGTGGCCCCCGCCGCTCGAGCCGCTCGAAGAGCTCGAAGAGCCGGAGCTCGACGAAGACGAAGAACGGGAGGAGCTGGACGACGACGAGGACGACGAGCCGGAGGACGAAGAGAACCACGATCTCCTCGGACGATCGTCGTGATAGTAGTGATCGACGCGCGTCCGCCCGCCCGTCCGCACGCCATACGTCGGCGTGCCGTAAGACTGGCCGGAGCCGGGGCTGGAGCCGGTCGGCCCGAACGTCACCGCACCGCGCACCGCCGCGCGCAACACGCGGAAGATCACCCAGATGATGAGTCCCATCACGCCGAGGAAACCGCCGACGACCACGATCATCGCCGTGCAGCCGGCGAAGACCTCCCCGTTCGATAGCTGAGGGGCAGGGCGCGCCGGGGCGGATGCGGCCGTCGAAGTCACGGGCAGCGGAGCGGCGGCAGACGAGGTGCCGGAGATCGTATGCAGGATTCCATCGACGCCCTTGTTCACCGCGCCGTCGTAGTCTTCGCTCCGCAGCAGCGGCTTCATCGAGTCGAGGATCTCGTTCGCGCGGCTGTCGGTGAGCGTCGGGCGGATGCCGTCACCGGTCTCGATCCGCATCTTCCGCGCCTTCAGAAAGAGCATCAGCAACACGCCGTTGTTCCTCGTCTTGTCGCCGATGCCCCAGTAGTTGAACGTCGCCGTCGCGAACTGCTCCATCGTCGTGTCGCTTGGCACCGTCCGCCCGATGTAGACATAAACCTCGGCTGTCGCGGCGAACGCCACGAGCTTGTCTTCGAGCCCCACGCGCTCCGCCGGCGTGAGCACGCCGAACTTGTCGACCACGTAGCGCTTCGGCTTGTCCGGGATCTCCGAGGCCTGAACCGCGGCCGCGGCGAAGAGGCACAGCAGCGCAACGGCCACCGTGCGTCGCATCACTTCCCCTTCCCCTCCCACTCGTCGATCATCTTCAGGAACTCCCCGAACAGATAGAACGAGTCATGCGGCCCGGGCGCCGCCTCGGGATGGTATTGCACGGCCAGCACGGGCTCGCGGCGATGCCGGAAGCCTTCGAGCGTCTGGTCGTTGAGATTGATGTGCGTGTATTCGATGTCGTTCTCGCTGAGCGAGTCGGGATCGACGGAGAAACCGTGGTTCTGGGCGGTGATCTCCACCCGTCCGCTGCGCAGATCCTTCACCGGATGGTTGCCGCCGCGGTGGCCGAACTTCAGCTTGTAGGTCTTGCCGCCGAAGGCGAGGCCGAGGAGCTGGTGGCCGAGACAGATGCCGAACAGCGGGACCTTGCCGACGAGATGGCGGATGTTCTCCTGCGCGTACGTCACCGGCTCGGGATCGCCGGGGCCGTTCGAGAGCAGCACGCCGTCGAACTTCGCGTTGAGGATCTCGTCCGCGTGCGTCGTGGCCGGATAGACCGTGACGTCGCAATTCTGTTTGACGAGTTGCCGCAGGATGTCGCGTTTGACGCCGAAGTCGTACACGGCGATGCGCTTGCCGCTCGTGGCCGGCTGCTCGTCGAAGACGAACGGGCGCAGGGCAGTCACGCGTTGCACGAGATCGAGGCCGCTCATCGAAGGCGCCGCCTTCACCTCGGCCACGAGGCTCTCGACGCTGCGCTCCGACTCGGTGGTGATGATGCCCCGCATCGCGCCTTCGCTGCGCAGCTTGCGCGTGAGGGCGCGGGTGTCGAGGCCGGAGATCGCCGTGATGCGCGTCCGTTCGAAGTACTCGGGGAGCGGCATGGCCGAGGAGGCGTTGGAGGGCTCGCGGACGATGTTGCGGACGACGAAGCCTGCGACCTGCGGCTCTTCGCTCTGTTCGACCGTCGCGTCGACGCCGTAGTTGCCGATGTGCGGGTAGGTCATCACCACGATCTGGAAGCGATACGACGGATCGGTGGCGATCTCCTGGTAGCCGGTGAGAGAGGTGTTGAAGACGACCTCGCCGATGGCGTTGGCGGTGGAGCCGAAGGACTCGCCTTCGAACACAGTTCCATCTTCGAGGATCAGGCGCGCAGCGGGCATGGCGCGCATTATAGGGGTCGGCATGGCCGGCTGCGTCGGTTGGCAAATCCTCGGCGCCACTACGTCGCATGTCATCCTGAGCCCCGAAGAGGGCGAAGGATCTCCCGGCACGTGCGCTCTCCGCCTGCATCAGGAGATCCTTCCCCGTCTTCGCGGGTCAGGATGACACCGACGACGGGCTTGGGCGTCTCGCCCGGCGGCGCTCTTTCGCTCGTGGGTAGCGGCGGCACGAGACGTGCCGCCGCCGGCGGGCGGGACGCCCGCACACCGTCAGGAGTCCGCTGCCGCGTAACTCCCCAGCACGACGACCGTCTCGCACATCTCCCGCAAATGATTCAGCGCGTTCGTCACGCGGGGCTCGTCGCCGCTGCCGGAGATGTCAGCGTAGAAGGCGTACTCCCACGGCCGCCCTTCGATCGGACGCGACTCGAGCTTCGTCAGGTTGATGTCGCGCAGCGCGAAGACGGCGAGCGCGCGGAAGAGCGAGCCGGGCGTGTTCGGCGTGCGGAAGAGCACCGAGGTCTTGATGGACGCCGCGTCGCGTGGACGCAGCTCGGCGGCGAGGGCGGGCGGCGCGATGAGGTAGAAGCGCGTGAAGTTCTGCGCGTTGTCTTCTACGCCCGCCGCGAGGATCTCGCCGCCGTACAGCTCCGCGGCCGTCGCGCCTGCGATCGCCGCCTCCCCTTCCGCCGCCGACTCCATCACCATCTTCACACTGCCGGCCGTGTCGTACGTCGCGATGGCCTCGACGCCTCGCAAGTCGGCGAGGAACCGTTGGCACTGCGCGAGCGCGACCGGGTGCGACAGCACGCGCCGCACGTCGCCGAGCTTCGTCCCCGGCCGCGCGATCAGGTTCAGCGAGATGCGCAGAAGCGCCTCGCGCGCGATCTCCAGTCCGGCGCCGCCGAGCAGTTCGTAAGTGCGCAGCACCGATCCGGCCAGGCTGTTCTCGATCGGCACGACAGCGGCCGCCGCTTCGCCGGAACGGACGGCGGCGAAGACGCCGTCGAACGTGCGGCAGGGCACGATCGCCGGCGACGCCACGAGCTTCCGCGCCGCGGCCTCGCTGAACGCGCCGCGTTCGCCCTGAATCGCGACGCTGAGCGCATCACTCATGACGCAACGCCTGCACGGGATTCAGTCGCGCCGCACGCAGCGACGGCACGACCGTCGCCAGGAACGACACGATGATGGAGAACGCGGCGGTGATCCCGATGTCCGTCGGCCGCGTCACGAAGGGAATCGAAGAAACGTAATAAACCTCGGCGATCTCGGGCGGGAACGAAAGCAACTTGAACTCCGTCATCACCCAACAGATGGCGACGCCGAGGAGGATGCCGGTGAGCGTGCCGGCGATGCCGACCATCGTGCCGTACCAGAGGAACACGCGCGCGATCAGCGACTTCTCCGCGCCCATCGACGTGAGGATCCCGATCTCCTTCCGCTTCTCGTGCACGGTCATGATCAACGTCGAGACGATGTTGAACGTCGAGACGAAAACGATCAGGCCGATGACGATGAACAGCACGAGCTGCTGGATCGCCAGGAGCGAGAAGAGCTGGCGGTTCATTTCGCGCCAGTCGCTCACGGCGTAGCGGCCGTCGGTGCGCTCCTCGATCGCGCGCACGACCGGCTCGAGCGCGACGCCCGGCTGCAGCTTGATCTCGACCACGTTCGCCGATCCGGTCAGCCCCGTGAGCCGCTCCGCCTCGCGCAGGTCGACGAAGAGCCAGCGCGCGTCGTATTCGTAGAAACCGGTGCCGAAGACGTTCGTCACGACGAAAGAGGACGTGCGCGGGAGGAAGCTGCCGCCGTTGTCGATCGGCACCGTGATGTTGATCGAGGAGCCTTTCGTCACGCCGAGCTTCGTCGCCAGGTACTTGCCGACGGCGACGCCCGTCTCCCCTTCCGCCGTCTCGAACTTGCCGCTCGCGCCAACGACTTTACCGAGCATCGGCGTCGTCTTTCCGCGCCCCGGCTCGATGCCTTTGAGCGTGACGTCCGTGCCGGTCGTGTTCGTCTCCGTCGTCACCAGCACATGCTGAAAAAGCACCGGCGAAGCCTCGGCCAACCCCGGAACGCTGCGCAGCTGGCCGAGGAGCTCGGTCGTGTCTTTGATCGGACCACCGACGGAGTAGACGAAGATCTCGGCGTTGCCGCCGAGCAGTTTTTGCTGCAGGTCGCGGCGATAGCCGGTCATGAGGGCCATGGAGATGACGAGCGCCATCACGCCGATGACGAGGCCGAAGATGGAGACGACGCCGACGGCCGAGACGAGCTTGTCGGTCGGCCGCCGAAGGTAACGCCACGCAATGCTGCGCGGAAGGTTCATGCGCCGCGCAGTCTACCTTCGTGGGGATCGAGACGGAGCACGTGGGCGCGGGCTTCAGCCCGTGCCGCGGCGGGCTGAAGCCCGCCGCCACGTTTTCATGGAGAGCCCTACGTCGATCACGAGGTGTCATCCTGAGCCGCGTAGACGGCGAAGGATCTCCTGTTGCAGGCGACAGGCGCACGTGCCGGGAGATCCTTCGCGCTCTGCGGCGCTCAGGATGACAGAACGTACGTTCACTCCACGTGCACGATCCGTCCTTCGATCGCCGTCGTGATCGTCTGGTTCGGGAGCGCCTTGATCGTCGTCTCCGTCGCTTTGCGGAAGTCGTTCTTCACCGGGTCGGCGGCGATCGTGATCTTCGGCTTCGACGGGCCGTTCTTCAGCGTGGAGAAGCCTTCGTTGCCGCCGTTGTCGTAGATGTACTGCAGCGTCGCGACGGAGTACGTCGCCTTCGGATCGACCGGCGCGTACTTCGACGATCCGCGTCTCTTCACCTGCACGTCGGTCACCTCGAACGGCGGGCCGCCTTTGTACGAGAACTTCACGCCGCCGACCTGCAGGAAGCGGCCGTCGCCCACGTCCACGCGCGCGACGGCGTCGTTCAGCATCTGCGTCAGCTGCGCGCCGGTCACGTCGAACGCGACGAGCGCGTTGCCGTAGTAGAAGATGCCTTCCATGTCGTACTTGCGCACCGGGCCGGGCGGGATGTTGTCGTTGATGCGGATGCTCCCGCCGTTGACGAAGCCGACGTCGGTCTTCATCCAGTCCTTCGCCACGTCCGCGAGGAAATTGCCGAGCGCCGTCTCTCGTCCGCGCACGGCCGGCTCCACGCCTTCGAGCAGGTTCGCGGTCTGGCCGATCTCGTCGTTCGGCCCGAGGATTTTGGCGAGCGCGTCCATCCACCGCTGCACTTCCTTGTCGACCGCCGCGTCCTTCGGCACCGTCGCGTCGAGCATCACCCGCTCGGTTTTGATGACCGGCAAGCCGCCATCGTCCGGCACCTGAATGTCCCACGCGATCACGCTGCGCGCGTCGGCGTCGCCCTTCGCGATCACGGTGTGACCGACGGTCTGCTGCACGTATTGATGATCGTGGCCGCCGACGACGGCATCGATCTCCGGGAACTTCTCGGCCATCGCGATATCGTCCACGAAGTCCTGATGCGTCAGCGCGATCAGCACGCGCGCGCCCCGCGCCTTCAGCGAGTCGATCGCCTTCCGCACCGCCGCCCAACGCGCGGTCTCGTCGTTGTGATCGATGCGGAAGTAGTCCTTGTTCCCGCTGTCGACGGTGAGCGCGAAGATGCCGACCGGCACGTTGCCGCCGTCGACGATCACCGTGTCGAACACGTTCGTCAGCCGGTCGGCGAACGTCTGTTCGCAATTGCCCGAGCTGCAGTAGTGCACGTTCGACGCGACCCAGCGAAAGTCGGACTCGGCGAGGCGTCCGAGCGTGTAGAGCGGATCGTCTTTTTCCAGCTCGTGATTGCCGAGCGTCGCGATCATGCGCCGATCAAAGCCGCCCGGCGTGCCGTCGAGCATGTTCATCACGCGCACGATCGGCCGCGCCGCGAGGTACTTGCTCATGACCGAGGGGAAGATGGCGTCGCCGGCGTGGAGGAGAAGGACCGGCGTGCCGTCCGCCTCGAGCCGCAGCCGCTCCGTCCGGATGCGCGCCATGCCGCCGATGCTGCCGTTCTCCAGCCCCTCGATTTTGTACACGTCGTTCAGCTCGAGAATCCGGAAATGCCCCTCGGCGAAAGCGGCGAAGCTGGTGCTGAGAAAAAGAAGGACGGCGACGGCGAAGCGCATCCGATCATTGTCTTACAACCTGTATCCTTCCCCGCGCAATGAACCGAGTTCGTCTCTTCGCGCTGCTCCTCCTCGCAACGCTGCCGCTCGCCGCCGCGCCGCTCCAGTCGCCGTCGCAATTCCTCGGCTTCGAAGTCGGCGCCGACCGCAAGCTGGCCGACTACCGCCAGATCCTCTCGTACTTCAAGGCGCTCGACGAAGCCTCGCCGCGCGTCCAGGTCGAGATCCTCGGCAAGACGACGCTGGGCGAAGAGATGATGATGGCGGTCATCTCCTCCGAGGAGAACATGCGGGGTTTGGAGAAGATCCGTGATATGGCGCGCCGCCTCGCCGATCCTCGCAACTTCTCCGACGCCGACATCGACTCGATGATCGAGAACGGCAAGAGCATCGTCCTCGTGACTTGCAACATCCACTCGAACGAGATCGCGTCCAGCCAGATGGCGATGGAGTGGGCTTACGACCTGGCCCGGGCGAACGATCCGGAGACGAAACGGCGGCTTTCCAACGTGGTTCTGCTGCTCGTGCCGTCACTGAATCCCGACGGTCAGATCATGATCACCGACTACTACCGCAAGTACCTCGGCACGCGCTACGAGGGCGGCCGGCTGCCGTGGCTGTATCACCACTACGTCGGGCACGACAACAACCGCGACTGGTTCATGCTCACCCAGATCGAGACGAAGAACCTGTCCCGCGCCATCTACAAGGAGTGGTATCCGCAGCTGTTCGTCGACGAGCACCAGATGGGGAGCGAAGGGCCGCGGATGTTCATCCCGCCGTTCGCCGACCCCGTCGATCCGGACGTGCATCCGCTGATCTGGCGCGAAGCGAACCTCGTCGGAACGAACATGGCGTTCCGTCTGGAGCAGAAGAAAAAGAGCGG
>JAFAVZ010000124.1 GCA_019242175.1 Acidobacteriota bacterium | reverse complement strand
GAGGCCGAAGTGTCCGATCGATGCGCCGCCCGCCTCCTCGACGACGTACTCGCCCGCGCCCATCGCTTTCACGACGGCGAGCGAGAGGTCGGGGAAGCGCAACGGATCGGCTTTTCTCTGACGGAGCAGAAACTCTTCGAGCGCCTTCGCATCGGGATCGGGGGGGAGGCGGTCACCGCGTTCGTCGGCGATCTTCTCGATGCGATCCCAACGCTCCGGCGAACGGACGACGCGGCGCAGCGACGGCATCTTGTGCGCGCTCAGAAAGCGCGCCGTCACGCCATTTGCGGCGATCATGAAGTCTTCGATCAGCATCCGTGCGTTGTTCCGCTTCTCCTGGCGCAGATCGACGATGCGTCCGTTCTCGATGACCGGCCGGGCCTCGATGGTCTCGAGGTCGAGCGCGCCGTTTTCGTGACGCAGCTGGCGCATGCGGTCGGCGACGCGATCCTGCAGGCGGATGTTCTCGTCGAGGCCTGCGACGCCTTGCATCCGCTTCGGCATCTCCTGCTCGCCGTCGAGCCACGCGCCGACGCCGTTGTACGCGAGCTTTGCCTTGTTGTGGACCAGCGCGCGGTAGACGTCGCCTTCGACGACCGAGCCGTTCGCATCGACGGTCATGTCGATGACGAGCGCGATGCGATCCTCGCCGTCGTTGAGCGACGTCAAATCGGTGGAGAGCTTCTCCGGCAGCATCGGGAAGATGCGCGCCGCGGTGTAGACGGACGTCGTGTTCGTGCGCGCGTGATCGTCGATCGGCGTGCCTTTCTTCACCAACGCGTCGACGTCCGCCACCGCCACCAGCGCCCGCACTTTCCCGCCGCCCAAATCCTCGGCGACGGTGAGCTGGTCGAGATCGCGCGAGTCGTCGTTGTCGATGGAGCACCACAGGAGCTCGCGCAGATCGCGGACGTCGGCATCAGCGGCCGGCGCGTCGATCGTGGCCAGCTGACGCTCGACCTCCGGCGAGAAGTCGGGCTCCAGGCCTTTGTCGCGCATGGCCTGTTCGGCGATCTGGTCGAGGCGTTCTTCCTGGGTACATTGCATGACGCCGAACGGTAGCATGAGCGCGATGCACCTCGCTGCCGCCGGCGACCGCGCGTTGCTCATCGAGTTGCCGCCGGAGATCCCGGCCGCGGAGCTGCACGCGGCCGCGATGCGCGTCCGTTCGCGCGAAGACGTGCTCGCATGCATCGTCGGCCACGCGTCGCTTTACGTGATCTTCCGCGGCGCTCCCGATCCTTCGATCGACGTGAGCGCAGCGCCGATCGCCTGGACGCCGCGCCGCCATCGCGTGGAAGTCGCGTTCGACGGCTTCCCCCTCGACCGTCCGGTTCTGCTGACCGCCCGTTATCTCGGGTTTCGCCCCGGATGGGCCTACCTCGAAGGCTGGCCCTGGCCGATGCCCCGCCGCGCGACGTCGCGCCCGGTGAAACGCGGCAGCTTCGCCGTCGCCGGCTCGATGGCTGGCATCTACCCGACGGATGCGCCCGGCGGCTGGAACGTGCTCGGGCGGGTGGTAGGGGAGCTCCCGGAGATTGCGGCAGGGGATGAGGTGGAGGTTGTGCCAGTGAGGGATGGGAATGTAGGGGCCGGCTTCAGCCGGCCCGGACGGGCTGAAGCCCGCCCCTACATTACAGGCCTAGAAATCCTCAGCGGCGGCCAGTTGGCCACCATCGTCCCGCCGCCCGATTTCGCGCGCATCGATCGTGGGCTCTCGCCCGGTGGCCCCTTCGATCCGCGGCTCGCTTCGCTCGCGCCGATCCTCGAATGCGCGCTCGTGGGACCGCGGGTGCGGTTCACGCGCGGCGGGCGGGTGGCGTGGATGGGCGAAGACCCGCAGACGTTCGAGGTGCAAGCAGGCGACGAGCGCACGATCGGGCGCATTCGCGGCATGCGCGGATGGCTCGCATTCGGCGAACCGATCGACATCCAACCGGGCGATCACAAAGTCATCAGAGTGATGCCCGGGCCGCACGACACGCCGATCCGTTCCATCGAGTGCGAAGTCACGCCGCAGCTCGATCGGGTCGGGATTCGTTTGCGTCCGTTGGAGAAGATCGACTTCCAGCCGCCGGCGGACTTGCCGTCCATCGGGATGCAGTTCGGCTCGATCCAACTGCATCCCGACGGAAGCCTAGTCGCGATGGGACCGGATCATCCGATCACGGGCGGCTATCTGCAGCCGCTCACCGTGCTGTGGGAAGAGCGGTGGAAGCTCGCCCGGCTCGCGCCGGGCGAACGCGTCCGCTTCGATTACTCGCCGTAGTTGTAGCCTTCGCGCGATTTGAGGCGCAGGCCTTTCGACTTCACCGAGACTTCCACCTTCTGGTAGCCGCGGCTGCCGCGCGCGTGCGGCGAGTAGTAGCTGATGAGGTAATAGCCGTTGTTCGTCTGCTCGATCTTCTTCAGCGCCGGATCGAACGAAGTGTTGTTGCGGAAGTACTCGCCGCTCGTGTCGGCCGCGAGCGACTCCAGCGTCTGATGCAGCACGGGCAGATCCTGGCTGTTGAGATTGCGCTGCAGCTGGATCGGATACACCGCCACGTTTGCCTCGTTCAGCGAGTGGATCATCGGGTCGTAGTAGCGGCTCTTGTTCAGGCGGATGCCGTCGCGCACCGTCTCTCCCAGCTCGAGGATACCGGGCGAGAAGAGGATCACGTTCTTCCGGCCGCGGAACATGTGCAGCTGATCGCCGAGGAGCTCCAGCGCTTCGTAGACGGTGCCGGTGCGGTCCATCATCTTGTCGCGATCGACGCCGGCGAGCAGCGACGGCCCGTTCGCGTTCGGCGCGGCGGAGAGTTTGCCCGGACCGAACTTCGCCGACTCGTCGAGCGCAGCGCGGAGCTGGCGTTTGTCGTTCGTGAAGTCGGTGTAGACCTTCAGCCGGACGTCGTGGGCGGCGACGGCCACGAGATCGCCGGGCTGGAGGCGCTTGTCGATGAAGCTCTGCGCGGCGGAGCGGGCCAGCGCGAGCTCGTCGAAGAGCTGGTTGTCCTGCGGCTTGTCGAAGAAGATCACGAAGAAGCGCTGTTCGTTGACCTTCTCGACCTTGAACGGCGCGGCGCCTTCGCGCGACTCCAGGAACGTGCGGTTGGTGAAGTAGTCGACGGCATCGAGGTTCTGCACGACGCCGTTTTCCTTGACCACGAAGTCATCCTTCGTGAGTCCGAGGATCTGGTTGCCTTTGTTGTCGGTGACGATCGCGTCCAACTGGACGAGATTCACGTCGACTTTCTCCTGGTACGCCGGCTGCGGTTGTTGTCCGAAAGCAGATACGGCGAGAAGCGCCAGGAGGCCGACGGCTGCGAGCTGTCTCATGGGGGCGCTGCTCCTTTCCACGACTCGCAACGCATTGTAGATGTGTGGATTCCGGCGTTTTTCGGTGTTGCAGGATCGTTGCTGGTTGCTGGTTACTTGTTGCTGGTAGGACACCGTTCGCGTCCCCACCGGAGCGAAGAGCAACCGGCAACCAGGAACCAGAAACGGTCTGCCCGGAATGCATCCGCCCCTTGCCCCGTTGATTGACCCCGCGGCGGGAATCACCTATCATCCGCCCTCTTCAAATGCGGCCGGCGACGGTCGCTCCTGCAAATCGGGGCATAGCTCAGCCTGGTCAGAGCGCACGGTTCGGGACCGTGAGGTCGGAGGTTCAAATCCTCTTGCCCCGACCATTCATCCCAACGAAAATGCCGGCCTTCATGCGCCGCATCCTCCTCGCGTTCCTCATCTGCCTGGTCTCCGTCCCGATGTACGCCTGGGGCGAGAAGGGCCATCTCATGGTCGCCGAGGCGGCGACGTTGAACCTGCCGACGGACATGCCGCCGTTCTTCTACAAGGCATTTCCGGAGCTGATCTGGCTCGCCTACGATCCCGACCGCCTGCGCAACGCCGGTGACTCCATCGACGCGGTCAATCCGCCCGATCACTTCATCGACTACGAGTTTGTCGCGGACCTGAAGCTCCCCTCCAGCCGCTACGCGTTCCTCCATCTCCTCGAGACCTCCGGGACGCTGCGCCGGCACGGCCTGCAGAACGATACGGTCGGCTTCCTGCCGTGGCGCATCGCCGAGATGTCCGAGCATCTGCAGAGCGAGTTCCGGCAATGGCGGCAGAGCCGCCCCGGGTCGCCGGAACGCGCCTTCCTCGAGCGAGACATCATCCACATCGCCGGAGTCCTCGGCCACTTCGCCGGCGACTCGTCGAACCCGCATCACGCAACGACGAACTTCAACGGCTGGCTCGATCCGAATCCGAACCACTATCCGAACGACTGCGACGCGCACTCGCGTTTCGAGACGCGGTTCGTTTCGCGCGCGGTCGAGGTGAAAGACGTGACGCCAAAGGTTGCGGCGCCGCAGCTGCGCGACGACTACTTCTCCGCGGCGCTCGAGGCGATCCGGCAGTCGAACCAGTTGGTCGAGCCGCTGTATCGCCTCGATCGCGACGGCGCGTTCGACTTCTACCGCCCGCCGTCGAAGGAAGGCACCGCGTTCGCGAGCGATCGCCTTGCGGCCGGCGCGTCGTTGCTGCGCGATCTCTGGTGGTCGGCGTGGAAGAGCTCGGACAAGCCGGCGAAGAAGAAGGCTACGCCCGAGGAGTAGGTTTCCACGGGACGTCTTCGATGCCGTGGCGTTTGTTCGCGAAGCGCGCGGCGACGAAGAGGTAATCGGACAGGCGATTGAGGTAGGTGATGACACCCGCCTCGTCCTGCTCGTGCAACGCCACGACGAGCCGCTCCGCGCGCCGGCAGACGGTGCGCGAGACGTGGAGATGCGCGGCGGCGGGCGAGCCGCCGGGCAGGATGAACGTCTTCAACGGCGCCAGCTCGCTCTCCATCTGATCGATGCCCGTTTCGAGCTCCGTGATACGCGCGGGATCGACGCCCGGAAAGCGGCTCGTGCCCGGCGACGCGAGATGCGCGCCGATCTCGAAGAGGTCCATCTGCACCTGATGCAGCTGCGCGTCAATCGGCGCTTCCGGCCAGACCGCCCGCGCGACGCCGAGCGTCGACGAGAGCTCGTCCACGGTGCCGTAGGCCTCGACGTTCGGATCGTTCTTCGGCACACGCGCGCCACCGAAGAGGGACGTCTGCCCCTTGTCGCCGGTGCGCGTGTAGATCTTCATGAGTAGTTGCTGGTTGCTGTTGCTGGTTGGCCGGACTGATCGCACCAGCGATCTACCAGCCACCAGCAACGAGCAACTATTCGGATTCGAGCTGCCGGATCCGCTCCTTCACCACCATCTCGGCGAGGTCGGGGATGACTTCCCAGGCGATGTTGCGCACGACCTGGTCGGACATCAGCTGCACCACGCGGCGGGCGATGCGGTCGATCTGTTCGTCGGTGAGGTCGCCCGTTCCGGTGCTCGTCGCCGCAGCCGCAGCCGGAGCTTCGGCTACGGGCGCTGGCGCCGGCGCGGCGGCGGCCGCCGGAACGACCGGCTCGACTTCCGTCACATCCGGCGTCGACCAAACCGGCTCCTCGGCCGCGAGGCTCGCCGGCTCTTCCATCGGAGCCGGAGTTTCCGGCTCGATGTCTTCCGGCGCGAAGATGCTGCCTTCGCTCTCCGGCTCATCGCGATC
>JAFAVZ010000639.1 GCA_019242175.1 Acidobacteriota bacterium | reverse complement strand
TCCTTCAGCGAGATCGAGTTGACGACCGACTTGCCCTGCGTGCACTTCAGGCCCGCCTCGAGGACCGACCATTTCGAGCTGTCGATCATGATCGGCACGCGCGAGATGTCCGGCTCGGAGGCGACGAGGTTCAGGAACTCGGTCATCACCTTCTCCGAGTCGAGCAGCCCCTCGTCCATGTTGACGTCGAGGATGTTCGCGCCGCCGTCGATCTGCTGTTTGGCGATGGCCAACGCACCTTCGAGATCGCCCGCTTTGATCAGCTGCGCGAACTTCGGCGAGCCGGTGATGTTCGTCCGTTCGCCGACCATGATGAATTGGGATCCTTCGCCCTTGTCATCCTGAGCCGCGGAGACGGCGAAGGATCCGTACCGATCTTGCGCCGCGCCTGAAGGTGCGGATCCTTCGCCCTCTGCGGGGCTCAGGATGACAGGGCGGCGCACCGTGAGCGCTTCGAGGCCGCTGAGGCGGAGGTGCTTCTCGATCGTCGGCGGCACGCGCGGCGGGAGGTCTTTCACGATCTCGGCGATCGCGCGGATGTGATCGGGCGTCGTGCCGCAACAGCCGCCCACGAAGTTCAGCCAGTTGTTCTCGGCGAAGTCGCGCAGCAGCGTCGACATCGTCTGCGGCGTCTCGTCGTATTCGCCGAGAGCGTTGGGAAGGCCGGCGTTCGGATAGCAGCTGATGAAGACGGGCGCGATCGACGACAGCTCCTCGATGTGCGGCCGCATCTCCTTCGCGCCGAGCGCGCAGTTCATGCCCACGCTGAGGATCCGCGCGTGCGAAACGGAGTTCCAGAATCCCTCGACTGTCTGGCCGCTGAGCGTGCGACCGGAGGCGTCCGTGATCGTGACGGAGAGCATCACCGGGATGCGCACGCCGCGGTCTTCGAAGAATTTCTCGATGGCGAAGATGGCGGCTTTCAGGTTGAGCGTGTCGAAGACCGTCTCGGGAAGGAGGATGTCGACGCCGCCGTCGACGAGGCCGCGCACCTGTTCGTAGTAGGCGTCGACGAGCTCGTCGTAGGTCACGGCCCGGAAGGCGGGATTGTTGACGTCCGGCGAGAGCGACGTCGTGCGGTTGGTCGGCCCGAGGGCGCCGGCGACGAAACGGGGGCGATCGGGGGTGGAGAAGGCTTCGGCGGCTCCGCGCGCGATCCGGGCGGCGGCGACGTTCATGTCGTAAACGTCCGCCTCGAGCCCGTAGTCGGCCATCGAGACGACCTGCGCGTTGAACGTGTTCGTCTCGATGATGTCCGCGCCGGCCGCGAGGTACTCGCGATGGATCGCCTCGATGACGTCCGGCCGGGTGAGGTTGAGCACGTCCGCCGCGCCCTTCAGCTCCCGCGGATGCGTGGCGAACCGTTCGCCGCGATACGCGGCCTCGTCCAGCTTGTAACGCTGGATCATGGTGCCCATCGCGCCGTCGATGATCAGAATCCGTTTCTGCAGCGCGTCGAGCAGGGCGGCAGCGCGTTCGCTGGTGTAGTTCATCCCGTCTCCCTTTCCGCCAAAAACAAAAGGCCCCGCGAACTTTGCGGGGCCTCGAATCGAGAATGCGACGATGCGAGCTCGGCTCTTTAGCTTTTTTTATCCTGGTTGCAAGCGGCCCCAAGCCAATCCAGTAGCGGAACAACTTAAGGCAGGCAGGGAGGGATGTCAAACGCCCGGGCCGAAATTGAAAACTGAAAATTGAAAAAGGACGGCAGGCCTGGACCCTGGTTGCTGCCTGAACGGCCGAGCGCTTCAATTTTCAAATTTCAATTTTCAATTCAAGCCGGTAGGCTTCGACCCATGACCTCCGCCACCCTCCCTCCCATCGCGCACACCGATCCCGTCAACGCGCAGATCCTCGCGGTTTCCGAGGATCGCATCCAGGGATTCGTGCGCGATCCGATCGCGGAGATCGCGGAGAAATCGGGCGTCGACGTCGACACCGTCATCGAGCGCCTCCAGGCGATGCTGCGCGCGGGCACGATCCGCCGTATCCGTCAGACGCTGATGGCCACGAGCCTCGCCGACGGCGCGCTCGTAGCCTGGCAGTTCCCGGAAGGGGCGAACATCGACGCCGCCTTCGACTTCATGTTCCAGCGCGACCCGTTCTCGGGCCACGTCGTGACGCGTTCCACCGATGCGGCATCGCCCGGCTCGAACTACCGCCTCTGGACGACGGTGAAGGCGCCGCAGGGCTATTCGATCGAGAAGCATTGCGCGCTGCTGGCGAAGCTCACCGGCGCCGAGCACTTCCGCATCATGCCCGCCCACCGCATCTTCGCCCTCGGCGTAGGCCACGTCCGGCGCAAGGGGATGGAGCCAGGCTCGAAGTCGGACGAGCTCGCGGACGTGAAAGACACGACGCTCGTCGAGCTGACGGACCTCGAGTGGGAAGTGCTCACCGCGCTGAAACGCGAGCTGACGCCGGAGGAAGTGAGGCTCGATCTCTGGCGCTCGCGCGCCGCCGAAGCGGGCGTTTCCCTCGAGACGTTCCTGGACGTCGCGGAGCAGCTCAACCGGCGCGGCGTCATCGGCCGCTTCTCGACGTTCCTCGAGCACGTGAAGCCGCTGCAGAGCGGCGAACGCGTCACGCGCTTCAACGCGCTCTTCCACTGGGCCGTGCCGCCGGGGCGGGAGATGGAAGCGGGTCGGGAAGTCGGACGCTTCCACATCCTCACGCACTGCTACTGGCGGGAAGGCGGCGAGGAGTTCCGCAACGTGAACATCATGGCCGTCGCGCACGGCACGGACAAACAGCTCGTGCTCGCGCACAAGGCGGCCATCGACGCTCATCTCGCCGAGGTCGGGATTCCGCTGCTTTACACGAACGTGTTCTGGGGCGGGCGGAGCGAGATCAAGCCGTCGGAGATCGCGCCGGCCGCGTATCGCGAGTGGTGCCTCGAGCAGGGCGTCGATCCCAGCAGCATGCATGAGTAACGAGCGGCGGATCGAGATCGCGCTCTATGCGCTGATCGTCGTGGCCGTCGCCATCGCCGTTGCGCAGTCGTGGAATCGCTGGCTCGATCCGATCATCGATGCAGGCCGCGATCTCTACATCGCCGAACAACTGCATCACGGCACGAAGCTCTACACCGATTTCCGCTACAACTACCCGCCGCTCGCGCCGTACTTGCTCGCCGGAATCACGGCAGTCACGGGCAACGAGCTCCCGTCCTACGCCACGATCGGCCTGATCTCCGGCCTGCTCATCGCCGCGACGCTCGCGTTCTTTCTGCGCGCGGCCGTGAGCCGCATCGCCGGCCTCGCCGCCGCGTTGCTGTTCGTCGCCTGCTATCTCTGCGGCGCCTCGACGTTCGGCTCGAATTACCTCTTCCCGTACTCGTACGCCGCCACGTTCGGCATGCTGTTTTTCCTGCTCTTTGCCGCGCTTTTGTACCGCGCGGTCTTCACGCCGGACGGGCCGCGTTGGATGCTCGTCGCGGCGTTGATCTGCGGACTCGCCGCGGCGTGGTCGCGCATCGAATTCGCGGCGTGTGCCGCGGCCCTCGTGTTGTTCGTCGCCGTCGTCCATCGCGCGCATCTCGCGTGGCTGTGGTTCGTCGCGATGGGCGTCTCGATCGCGATTGCCGTCGCGTACTTCGGCCCCGCCCTGCGGGACAACACCCTCTCGTCCTCTCTCCTCGGCGGCTCGTCGGCGCGGTTGTTCTATCGCCATGTCACCGGCATGGACGACTGGCAGCGCAAGCTCGCGTTACGCGCCATCGCCGCGGTGATCGTGGCGTGCGGCGTGGCGATGATCGCGCTCCTGGAGCGCGTGCAGAAGCAGCGGACGGCGGTCACGGTCATCGTCCTCGCGTTCGGCGTAGCGACGGTGCTCATGACGGGCAACCTCTTCTTCCAGGCCTGGAGCGTGCTGCAGATCGTGCTGCTGCCGTTCGCCTTGCGCCGTCCGCGCGAGCCGCTCCTCTTTCTGCTGCTGATGTCGATGACGACGTCGTCGCGCATCTTCTTCAACCTTTCGCCCGACTGGTACGGCTTTGTCTTCAGCCTCCCCGCCGTCGTGTTGATCCTCTACACGCTCTTCGCCTGGCTGCCGGCGCGAGGCGTTTATTCGCGCGGATTGGCGCTCTCCTGGCTGCCGCTCGTGATCCTCATCGCCGGCCGTTGGCTCTTCGAACAAAACGAGGCGTACGTGTACAAACGATTCCTCATCAATACGCCGCGCGGCTCGTTCTACGACGCCGACGCCGATCGTGCCCGCGCCATCAACGAGGCGTTGCCGCAGCTGCGCGATGCGAAGTCGCTCGCCGTGTTCCCCGAAGGTCTGTCGCTGAACTACTTCGCGCGGGTGCCGACGACGCTGACGTACCACACGTTCATTCCACCCGAGACCGCCGATCCGAGCGTTGAAGCGCGCATCCTGACCGAGTTGCAGCAGCGCCCACCGGACTACGCGATCGTGGTCTCGCGCGCGGTGGGAGAGTTTGGCTATCGCGCGTTCGCCGTCGACTACGATCAGCGCATCGGCGAGCATCTCCGGCAGTCGTATACGCCCATCGCGCAGTGGCGCGGCCCGTCTTTCCGCATGCAGCTGTCGAGGAGGAATCCATGAGCATCCCGATCCGCAACATCGTGGCTTACGTGCACGTGGTGAGCGTGCCCAAATCCATCGAGTTCTACGAAACCCTCGGCTTTTGCGTCGACAGCACGCACAGCGACGCGAACGAGACGGTCTGGGCCTGGATGAAGAGCGAGCGCGGGAACCTCATGCTCGCGAAAGCGTCGGGACCGATCGATCCGGAGCAGCAGGCGATTCTCTTCTACGTCTACGTCGAGGACGTCGTCGGCAAACGCAACGAGTTGTCGGCCGCGGGATTGAAAGTCAGCCCGCTGACGCATCCGTTCTGGGCGCCGGAAGGGGAGTTCCGCGTCGTCGATCCGGACGGTTACTCGCTGCTCTTCATCAAGGCGTCGGAACGCGTCGTCAGCTAGCCTGCACGCTCGCCAGCTGCTGCTTCTCCTTCTCCGCCGCCTTGCGGTCGCCGGAGTGGCTGCCGTGCGAACGCGCATACACCTGCGTGAACTCGGCGCCGAACAGAAGGATCTGCGCCGAGTAGTAGATCCACAGCAGCAAAACGACGAGCGATCCGGCCGCGCCGTACGACGAGTCGACCGCGCTCTTCGTCAGGTAGATGCCGAGCCCGAACTTGCCGATGACGAACAGCAGCGAGGTAAGCGCGGCGCCGAACCACACATCGTGCCACGCGATGCGGATGTCCGGCAGATAGCGAAACATCATCGCGAAGAGCAGCGTCACGATGCCGAGCGACAGGACCAGCTGGATGAGCTGCGCGACGGTCGCGATCGAGTCGGGGATGAACCGGTCCGAGGCGGCCGAGATCGCGGCATCGATCACCAGCGAGACGAGCAGCAGAAACCCGACGCCGAACACCATCGCCATCGAGAGAAAACGCTCTTTGACCATGGCGAAGATGCCGCCGGACTTTTCCGGCTCGACGTCCCAGATCGTATTCAGCGCGTCCTTCAGCTGGCCGAACACGCCCGACGCGCCCAGCAGCAACGTCACCACGCCGACGATCGTCGCGATCGCTCCGCTCTTCGGCTTCGCGGCGTTCGCCACCATGTCGTTCACCGCCTTCGCCGCGGTGGTGCCGAGGACGCTTCCAAGCTGGTGGGTGATGCCGTTTTGCGCGGCTTCCCGGCCGAAGACGAGGCCGGCGATCGCGATCGCGATGAGCAGCAGCGGCGCGATCGAGAAGATCGTGTAGTACGCGAGCGCTGCGCCGAGCCGGGGGACTTTGTCGGAGAGGAACTCCTGGAAGGTCTGTTTGAAGAGGCCGAAGTACTTCTTCACGAAGGGCGGAAGAGCAATCAGCGCGCCCGCATCCAGGCCACGCAACGCTCCAGCTCTTCGTGCATCCGCTCGGTCGAAAGATGCATCGGCCGTCCGTGTCCGGGCAGCACCCACTCCAAGCGGAAGTCGAGCAGCCTCTCCATCGATTTCGTCTGCTCCGGCCACGAATACCAGCAGGCGCTGCGGAACGCGTAGAGCGTGTTTCGCGCCTCGTTCCAGGCGAGATGATCGCCGGTGAAGAGGAACTTCTCGCGCCAGAGGAACACCGCGTGTCCCTTCGTGTGGCCCGGCGTCGGAATCATGAGGAGGTCCGGCTCGAGCTCGATCGGCTCGTTGCCGCGCGGCTGGATCTCGACCATCGCCGTGCGGGCGCGGACGTCGTCCCGATGCAGCACGCGCTCCGCGCCGAACCGCTCGTGGAACTTGTCGTGATCGGCCACGTCGTCCTGATGAGTGAGCAGCATCCGCCGCACGCCGCCCATCTCGGCGATGCGCTTCACCAGTGGCCCGGAGAAGCGCGGGGAGTCGATGAGGACGTTCCCGCGCTCGTTCCGAATCAGGTAGCTGAAAGCACCGAAAGATCCCTCGGCCGTGAAGCCGCAGCGGTAGACGTCTTCCTCGATCAGCTCCGGGTAGGCCCCGAGGGCCTCGCGCATGTCGTGCTTCGCGACGGTGCCGATCGAGGCGGTGGGGCAGGAGAGGAGCGCCTTCTGGGCGGCGAGGAGCTCGGCGGCGCCGGCCGGCTGATGAAAGACGGCCGACTGATCGCCGGCGTCATGGAAGACACCGGGCGCGATCTGCCGGCAGGCATCGCAGTCGATGCAGGTCGTGTCGACGAAGAAGTCGCCGGGGACGTTGGCGTCGTGACGGAGTGCGGGTTGCGCCACGAGAGTCCTGAACAACGAAGCAGCACCTTGTCATCCGGGATGGTTACTGATTGCCGGTTGTTAGGAGAACCTGGTGTGCCGTCTCGCCTGAATGCACACCAGGTTCTACCAGCAACCAGCAACTACTTCTGCTCCCGCACGAAGACCCACGCCGTTTCGGTCTGGTCCGACCAGAAGAGCGTGACGGTCACGTCGCGGGGTGCCATCTCGAAGTCGAAGCGGTAGGGGAAGATCACGTGCATGTTCCGGTTGGCGACGCCTTCCCGGAAGCGGCCGGCGAACTCCTGCACGTTCGTGCATGGCGCCACCTCGGTGAAGAAGTTGCGTCCGATCACGCGCTGCGGGTCGCGGCCGGTGAGCTTCGATTCGGTGCGGTTGTAGGAAAGGACGATGCCGTCGCGATCGAGGCGGATCGCGCCGAACGGCAGCGCGTCGAGCTCCTGCTCGGTCAGACGGTTCACGGCATTCGGGTCTTCGAGGATGGCGTGCATTGAAATTTGTGATCTCCGTTACGGTCGTTTTGAACGATTTTTGCAAAATAGCAGCCATGGGCTACGAGCGAACGCGGCAAGAAGGAGTTCCGCATCTAAGTCTGCTATCATCGCATGGTCAGACAATGCCGATGGACAACCTTCTCTGGACGAGCGCCGAAGCGGCGCACGCCTTTCGGGTCGGAGTTTCGAGCATCAAGCGCTGGACGGACGAGGGCGAGCTGGAGGCGGTGAAGACGCCGGGCGGGCACCGGCGGTACACCGTGCCGGCGCTCTATCGCTTCGCCTCCTTGCGCAATCTCTCCACCGACCGCCTCCCTCCCGTCGACCCCGTCGTGCTCGAGGAAGAGCTGCCGCCGCCCGCGGACCTCAGCCTCTACGACGCGCTCGCCATCGGCGACATCGTCGCCGTACGCCGGCTGGTCACGCCGAACGTGACGCGCCTTGCCCAACGCGCGGCGTTTTTCGACCGCGTCGTCGGCGACGCCTTGCGCGAGATCGGTTATCGCTGGGAACGCGGCGAGCTCGGCGTCGACGAGGAGCATCGCGCGTCGCACATGATCGCCGAGGCGCTGGATCGGCTTCGGCCTTCGCATGCGAGCTTGAATCGCAATGGGCCGTTGGCCGTGCTCGCGTGCCCGCCGGGCGAGCACCACGAGCTGCCGTTGCACATCCTGCGACTGATCTTCGAGTGGAGCGGCTGGCAGACGGAGCTGCATGGCGCGCATCTGCCGTGGACGTCGGCGATCCGCGCCGTGGAGCGCGTCTGTCCCGCGATCTTCGCGTTCACGTCGCGGACGGCTTCGTTCTACGAGGATACCGAGTTCTCCGACCTCCTCCGCCACTGCGAGAAACGCGGCACGCGCGTGATCGTCGGCGGCGATTGGGCGCGTGGCGGGTCGGGCGGGACGAGGCGTTACCTGCGCTTTCGCACCGTCCGCGGTTTCGAGAAGTGGCTGCGGACGCAGTAGAAAGTCGGGGAAAAGCAGATTTCCGTCGGTCCATCTCCTCACGGAGGTGAGAGATGGTCAAACGTACGGATATCAGTGCGAGTCTCCTGCGGCAGCTCAGCGACTTCGAGGTGCCGGTCGCGGCAGCGCCGCTCGCGGCGAACGTTCAGGAGCACGAGCCGGCGGACATCGGCTGCGCGGTGAAGCAGTTGCCGCACCGGATGGTGTATCGCTCGGCGGAAGTCGCGGCGCGGGTGAATCCCGCGAACGGACCGGTCGTCGGCCCGGCCGGCGTCCTTGGGGAAGAAGGGCTGCCGAGCGTGCTCGCGGCGGCGGTCGTCACGTCGAAGTACTGGGGGCCGACGCCGCGCAAGCTCACCGTGAGCTTCCTCGACGGCGCGCCGGCCGACCTGCGGCGCAAGATCGTCAGCCACATGAACGCGTGGACGAAGACGGGCTGCATCGAGTTCGTCGAGACGTCGGGCGTCGGGCAGGTGCGCATCACGCGCGGCGGCAGCGGCTACTGGTCGTACCTCGGCACCGACATCCTGCTCATCCCGACGAATCGCCCGACGATGAACCTGCAGAACTTCAGCATGAGCACACCGGACCGGGAGTACCGCCGCGTCGTGCGCCACGAGACGGGACACACGCTCGGCATGCCTCACGAGCACATGCGCAAGGCGCTCGTCGACCTGATCGACAAGAAGAAGGCGTACGAGTACTTCCGCCTGACGCAGGGCTGGCCGAAGGAGACCGTCGACCAGCAGGTGCTGACGCCGCTCGACGAGCTGACGCTCATGTTCACGCCGCCCGATCAGGACTCGATCATGTGCTACCAGCTGCCGGGCTCCATCACGAAAAGCGGCAAGCCGATTCGCGGTGGCCTCGACATCAACGAGACCGACTACAAGTTCATCGGCCAGATCTATCCGAAGCCGGGCGCGGCGCTCGAAGAGACCTCGGAGGAAGACGAGTGGTCGGAAGACGACGACGTGAAGGACCCCGACTACTAAACTGCATTCATGTCACGCCTGATCGAAATCCAGGATGCCTCGCAATTGCGAAACGGCCTGTCGCTCGCGATCGGCGACGTCGTCTGGTTCTCCGCAACCGGCGCGCGCCTCGACGCTGGCAATGACGCGGTTCGCATCGTCGGCATCCTGCAGCAGGCGGTGACCGGGCCGGCGGGAGAAATCCTCGCTCCCGCCGGCCCGCCGAACGTCGTGCTCGTGCAGGCAGTGCGAGCCGGCAGCGCGCAGATCGAGATCGTGACGGGCGACCCGTGGAGCGCCGTGCGCACGACTTCAGTGCGGCTCACCGTGGAAGGTTGAGCTTCATCTTCTTCCGCGTCTGCTCCGACGACATGTAGCGGATCGATCCGAAGATCGGCCGTTCCGGCGCCCACGGCCGATCGTGTTTGCCGAAGCACCAGAGCACGCCGGCGTGCGTATTCGGATCGCGGCCGTCGAGCGCGTGACGCGCATGCTGCTCGATCATGAACGCATGCGCCTGCTCGGGCGTCTCGGACCACTCGATGATCTTCTTGCCCCACAACATGCGCAGATAGCCGTGCATCGTGCCGGTCTCCACGAGCTGTCGCTGCGCGAGATTCCACACCTCGTCATACGTCTCCGCCCCTTCCAGCTCCTCGGCGGAGTAGCTCGGTTTGCGGCGGTCGCGGCGATGCTTGTCGAGCGTCTTCTTCGCCCACTCCGGCAGGCATTCGAGCGAGTCGTATCGCGGGTTGTAGAAGCAGAGATTGAACGAGAGCTCGCGGCGGATGACGGCTTCTTCGAGGAAGCTGTCGATGTCTTCGTCCGCGGCGTCGCTGGCCAGCACGCGTTCGGCGATCTCGTGGATGCCGATGTGGCCGAAGTGCAGATATGGCGAGAGGCCGCTCGTCGGCTTCTTGTTCCGCTGATCGGCGTAGCCGTGGATGCCGTCGGCGAGGAAGGCATCGAGCAGTGCGAGCGCGTTCTCGCGTCCGCCGAGGGCGGTCAGCTTCGGTAACGGATCGCTTTCCAATGCTAGGCGACGACGCGGCGGCGGCAGGTCGTCAATCTGCGCCCAGAGGTCGGGCAGCAGGCGATGCGCGCGGTCGCGCAGGAACTTCGCCGCATATTGCTCCTTGCCGAAGACACGCATCGGCAGGAGGCCGTTGCCGTCGACGAGAAAATGCGCGCGTTCGCGGCGCGTCGGGAGCTCGTCGGCGACGATGATCCGCGCGCGCTTCTCCAGCGCCGCGGGATTCTTCACGAACGCGTAGTGAAAGCCTTTGGCGGCGGCGTTCACGCGGATCCCGTCGAGCAGAAACGCCGCGAGCCGATCGTTGAGATGCGGCTCGTCGAGCGACTCCGCGATCGCCAACGGCAAGCCGAGCTCCTCCGCCCGCAGGATCGCGAAGTTCAATGCGAGATTGCGCGAGAGGCGACGCGCGGCCGTCGGGCGGTAGAGCACGAATTCGCCGCGCTCGTTTTCGGGCAGATCGGTGCGCGTGACGCGTTGCTGGTACGGGTCGGCGGCGCGTTGCAGAGCGCGGTACTGGACGAAGGAAGCCACGGCGGATTATTTTCCCGACCTCGGCGTTAGGGGAGGAGCATGTTCGACAACCTGCAGGACAAGATGGATCGGGTCTTCAAGACCCTGCGCGGCGAGGCCAGCCTCAACGAGTGGCACATCGACAACGCGCTCAAGGAGATCCGCGTCGCGCTGCTCGAGGCGGACGTCCACTTCAAGGTCGTCAAGGACTTCACGAACCGCGTGCGCGAAAAGGCGGTCGGTCAGGAAGTGCTGACCGCGTTCTCGCCGGCTCAGCAGGTCACGAAAATCGTCCGCGACGAGCTCCAAACGCTCCTCGGCGGCAACGAAGTCGGCCTCGCCCTCATCGGCGGACCGGCCGTCGTGATGATGGTTGGCCTGCAGGGCTCGGGCAAGACGACCACCTCCGGCAAGCTCGCCCTCCATCTGAAGACCCGCGGCCGCCGGCCGCTCCTCGTCCCCTGCGACGTCTACCGCCCCGCCGCCATCGACCAGCTCCGCATCGTCGCGAACAACGTGAAGGTGCCGTTCTACGAGCTGGGCGAGCTGCGCGACCCGCTTCAGATCGCGAAGAACGCGGTGCAGGAAGCGCGGACGCTCCTCTACGACACCGTCATCCTCGACACCGCCGGCCGCCTGCACATCGATGAAGAGCTGATGCAGGAGCTCGACGCGATCAAGCGCGAGACGCGGCCGAGCGAGATCCTCTTCGTCGCCGACGCCATGACCGGCCAGGACGCGGTGAAGTCGGCGAAAGAGTTCGACGACAAGCTCGCCGTCACCGGCATCGTCCTCACGAAGCTCGACGGCGATGCGCGCGGCGGCGCGGCGCTCTCGATCAAGGGCGTGGTCAACCGCCCGATCAAGCTCGTCGGCGTCGGCGAAAAGTATCAGGACCTCGACGTCTTCCATCCCGACCGCATGGCCCAGCGCATCCTCGGCATGGGCGACGTGCTCTCGCTCATCGAGAAGGTCGAGAGCGAGATCGACAAGAAGGAAGCGGCCCGCCTCGCCGAGCGCGTGGCGAAGGACAAGTTCACGCTCGAAGACCTCCGCTCGCAACTGCAGCAGGTGAAGAAGATGGGACCGATGTCCCAGATCGTGAACATGCTCCCCGGCATGAGCGGCAAGGTCAGCGAGGAGGACCTCGACGACAAGCTGATCGTCCGGATGGAAGCGATCCTCGACTCGATGACGAAGAAGGAGCGCGAGTACCCGCAGATCATCAACGGGCAGCGCAAGAAGCGGA
>JAFAVZ010000617.1 GCA_019242175.1 Acidobacteriota bacterium | reverse complement strand
TCGCTGGCGCAGATCGCGTTGCCGGCGCCCACTGCCGACGAATTCGCGGAGAGGATGGTGGCCTGATGGACGACTGGCGGAAGCGCCTCGTGCAGAAGCTGGAGCCGATCCTCAGCGAGCCGGACCCTCGCGTTCACATCAGCGCGTATCACGACATGCCGTACGCGATTTTCCCCTACACCCCTGCGGACGAGCTGGAAGTGAGAGGCGCGATTACGCTCCTCGAGACGCGCCTCGTTCACAAGGGGAAGCGCGTTCACCGCATCTCTCTTGCGGAGTGCCTTCAGCAGGCCATCGACGAAGAAGGTCCGCTCGACGCCCTCGTCGCCGCGGAAAAGCGGCACGGCACGGCCGCCGTCGTTGAAACGATCCACGAGATCCTCGCGCATTATCGACCGCTCGTCGACCTGGTCGCTGAGCGACTTCCATCCGGCGCAGATCCGCTGCGCGACATCGTCTTCATCACACGAACGGGGGCGCTCTTTCCGATGTACCGGACGTTCTCGCTGCTCGAACAGTTGAAGGGGAGGATGCCTGTCCCGGCGATCCTTTTCTATCCCGGCACGCTGGACGGGCCGGCCGGCTTGCGTTTCATGGGTGTCATGGACGCGGAGCACAACTACCGACCGAAGATTCTCTGACCGAGGCCAACCGGATGACCAAGATCAAAGAGCTGTTCCCCGCGGGGAAAATCGAGCGGCGCATCGAGGAAGTCATCAAGGTCGATCAGACCGATGAACAGATCATCAGGGAAGAGATCGACGAGTACATCCTGACCAAAGCGATCGAACGGCACTACATCGAGGTGCTCGATCGTTATGCCGAAACGCCGAACAAGCCGCATGAAGGAGTAGGAATCTGGGTCTCCGGTTTCTTCGGGTCCGGAAAGTCGAGCTTCGCAAAGATCCTCGGTCTTGCCATCGCCAACCCTGATGTCGAAGGGCAGTCCGCCGCGAAGCGCTTCGCTGAGAAGGCGAGCGATCCGAAGCTCCCAGTCTTTCTCACACAGATTGCGGAGCAGATCCCGACGCAAGGCGTCATCTTCGATGTCTCCACCGACCGCGGCATTCGCGGCAACCAGACGCTTACCGAGATCATGTATCGAGCGCTCCTCGACCGCCTCGGGTACGCCCGGACACCGGACCTCGCGGAGCTCGAGATCACGCTCGAAGAGGAGGGGCGACTCGATGCGTTCGTGAACGCCTACGAGCGCCTTTACCCCGGAAAAGTCTGGAGCACGCAACGGAACAAAGTTGCACTCGCGATGAGCGAAGCGAGCGCCGTCATGCACGAGCTCGAACCGAAGACCTATCCTTCGGCCGACTCCTGGAGCAACGCGGCGCGCGAGCGAGCGGACATGTCTCCCGGCCGGCTCGCACAGAGAGCACTCGAGCTCCTCGGACGGAGGAGCAAAGCGAAGCATCTCATCTTCGTCATCGATGAGGTCGGGCAGTTCGTTGCCCGCGACATCCAGAAAATGCTCGATCTGCAGGGCATCGTCCAGAGTCTCGGCCGCGTCGGTCGCGGACGGCTTTGGCTCGCCGTCACCTCGCAGGAAAAGTTGAACGAGCTGGTGGGCGGGCTCGATGAGACGAAGATCGAGCTCGCACGTCTGATGGACCGCTTCCCTCTGCAGGTCCATCTCGAACAGTCGGACATCTCTGAGGTGACGAGCCGGCGCGTGCTCTCCAAGACGAGCGCCGGCGAACAGCAGTTGAAAGCGGTCTTCAACACCCACCGTCACCGACTGGCCGAGAACACGAGAGTGACGGCCGACATCCGGCTGCCGGAGTTGGACACCGACAGTTTCACCGCGCTCTACCCGCTATTGCCCTATCAGATCGAGTTGATCATTCAGGCGGTGTCTGGCCTCCGTACCCACGGCGGCGCGACGAAGCACGTAGGGGGCGCTAACCGCACCATCATCAAGCTCGCGCAGCAGCTCCTGATCAATCCGGCCGTCAATCTCGCCGAACAGCCGCAGGGGACGCTCGCCCGCATCGACCACATCTACGATCTGATCGAGAACAACATCGGAAGCGAGCTGCGGGCGAAGATCGACTCGATCCCGCAGCAGACCGATCACCCGTTTGCCCAGTGCGTGGCAAAGGCCATCTGCGTTCTTCAGTTCGTCAAGAGCATCCATCGGACGGCCGAGAACGTGGCGGCCACGCTGCACCCGGCGGTCGACGCCGATTCCGTCGCAGCGCAAGTCAAAGACGCGCTGGCGGAGCTTGAGCGGCGCCACCTCGTGCGGCTCGGAACGGACGGCTACCGAATCCCCACGCCGTCCGAGGACGACTGGGAGCGGCAGCGTGAAGGACTGAAGCCAGCGCAGGGCGACGTCGCTCGCGCGCAACGCGAGGTCTTGAAGGAGTTCTGGCAGCCGCAGCCGAGCCACCTCCTGTTCGACACGAAACACTTCCGCGCCTCGCTGTTCGTCAATGATAAACCGGAGATTCCAGACGGCGATCTGGCGGTGAACGTCCGGTTCGCGACGGCAGGGAGGGAGTTTACCGAGAACGTCGAAGATGCTCGTCGCCGCAGCCGGCAGGAGCGGAAGACGATCTTCTGGGTCGTGGCAGTCGATGATGCGCTGGATCGCGAGAGCGTCGAGTACGTCCGCTCGAAAGAAATGCTCAG